>JAFEFK010000009.1 GCA_018240625.1 Pseudomonadota bacterium | reverse complement strand
GTCCTCGCGCTCAATTCCACTGATCTGCCGACGTGATCCGCAGAGGCCTTCAACCCCAACAATATCGCTGCCTGCGGATGTAAGTCCACGACCTGCAAGCGCACCGTTGGCGAACGAAACGCCGCTCGTTTGCAGTATTCTGACCGGCGTTGGTCGATCAAAAAATCTTTGGTTGATCAAAAAATGCAGTGTGCAGTGCGGCAATATGTGGACCGGCCCGACATCCGTAAAACGGAACACCTTCGATGATCGAGTTCTGATCATCTGTCGTGTCCCTGCTTCCGACGTAAGTTTTAGGAATTTGATCGCGTTGATTTCTCGACAGATGCCGACAATTCTGTTCAGATCATAAGAACAATCACGTCCGCCCTGCAGCAGGAGCGGCGACGCAAAAAGAAGCCGGTTCAAACAAGGCACCACAGTTGGCTCATCAGGGAGAAGATGCCATGACTCGCAGGAAGCTTTCTCGACGGCAATTTTTAGCCACAACGGCCGCGACCTCCGCGGCGTTGATCACGGCGCCATACGTGCGCGGCGCTCATGCCGCCGGCAAACTTTCGATGGCATTCTGGGATCACTGGGTTCCCGGCGCCAACGGCGTGACGACCAAGCTCGTCAACGAATGGGCGGCCAAGGAAAAGGTCGAAGTCACGATCGACTACGTGACATCGCAGGGCAACAAGAACCTGATCACCATCGCCGCCGAAGCTCAGGCCAAGTCAGGTCACGACATCATCACCATGCCGACATGGTGGCCGCACGCGAATGCCGAGCAGCTTGAGCCGATGGACGACATCATGAAGGAGTTGATCGCCACAAATGGCAAGGTCAACGGCACGGTGGAGTACCTCGCCATCCGCGACGGAAAATGGATCGGCGTTCCCTGCACGACGGGCAGCCAGATCAAAGGCCCCTGCTCGCGTCTCGACCTGATGAAGCAGTATGCCAAGCTCGACATGCAAGAGATGTTTCCGGCCGGCAGCCCTCCGAAAGCCGACAACTGGAACATGGATACCTTTCTCAAAGCGGCTGAAGCTTGTTTCAAGGGCGGGGTGCCGTTCGGCATCGGGCTTGGCGAGACATCTGACTCAGTGGACTCGGCGGGCGCCTTCCTGCTGGCTTTCGGCGGAGC
>JAFEFK010000099.1 GCA_018240625.1 Pseudomonadota bacterium | reverse complement strand
GGTGCCTCACGGCCGGTACGAAGCGATGGCCGTAAGTCCGCTGGCGAGCGGCCGGCTCAATCCTCCGGATATCTGCCTGGTCTATGCCACACCCGGCCAGATGATCATCCTGATCAACGGCCTGCAATATACCGGCTACAAGAAGTTCGACTGGAGCGTGGTCGGCGAGACGGCGTGCGCGGATTCATGGGGGCGAGCGCTCAAGACCGGCGAGCCCAGCCTGTCGCTGCCGTGTTTTGCCGAGCGCCGCTACGGTGGCGTGCCCGACGAGGAGATGCTGATGGCGCTGTCGCCGGCCCACCTCGCGAAGGCGATTACCGGCATGAAGGCGCTTGCGAAAAACGGCCTGCGCTATCCCATCGCACCGTACGGCATTCAGGCCGACGTGCGTGCCGGAATGGGCGTCTCCTACGCAAAAAAATAGCTGCCGGGTAGGCAGTTACGCGCTGGCGCGCCAAGCCGGCGCTTTCAGGGAATCTGACATGAAGCGATCGGCGGAATTCGATATCGTCGTTTACGGTGCAAGCGGTTTCACGGGCCAGCTCGTTGCGGAATATCTCGTCGCGCAATACGGCGGGAGCGATCTGAAATGGGCCATGGCGGGGCGCAATCTCGACAAGCTTGCATCGGTGCGCGACGCGATCGGCGCGCCGCGCGATTTGCCGCTGATTGCGGCCGATGCCAGCGACCCTGCATCGCTTAAAGCCATGGTGGGCCGGACTGCGTCGGTGCTGACGACCGTTGGGCCATATCAGCTTTACGGGTCAGACCTCGTTGCAGCCTGCGCGGCCAGCGGTACCGATTATCTCGATCTGTGCGGCGAACCCGTATGGATGCGGCAGATGATCGATGCGCATCAAACGGAGGCCAGAAAAAGCGGTGCGCGGATCGTGTTCTCTTGCGGTTACGATTCGTTACCGTTCGAATTGGGGGTGTTCTTCCTGCAAGAGGCTGCGAAGAACCAGTTCGGGTCACCCGTCGCGCGCGTCAAGGGGCGCGTACGTAAGATGAAAGGCACATTTTCCGGTGGTACCGCCGCGAGCATGAAGGCGATCTTCGCGGCTGCGGCGAAGGATCCGAGCCTGCTGCCGATGCTGCGCGATCCCTTTGTGCTCACGCCGGGATTTGAAGGACCGAAGCAGCCGCCGGGCAACAAACCTCTGTTC
This sequence comes from Pseudomonadota bacterium, assembly GCA_018240625.1. GTDB lineage: Bacteria > Pseudomonadota > Alphaproteobacteria > Rhizobiales > Xanthobacteraceae > Nitrobacter. The sequence continues at coordinate 658 of JAFEFK010000099.1, read as the reverse complement.
GACGAAGACCTCGGCATGTGGGTTGCGCCGTTCGTGATGGCGAACATCAACACGCGCAACGTCCATCGTTCCAATTGTCTGCTTGGATTTCCTTACAGCCGAGATTTTGTTTACGACGAGATGATCGTCGCGGGCCCGAAGGAAACAGGCGAGGCGATCGCAAAATCCATCATCGCCGGTAACAACAAGCTCGGTGCGCAGGGTGGTCCGAAGCCAGGCGAGGGGCCGTCGAAGCAGGAACGCGAGGCCGGACATTACGATCTTCTGTTCGTTGGCATCGCACCCGACGGACGGCAGGTGAAGGCCGCGGTGACCGGCGATCGCGACCCCGGCTACGGATCAACCTCAAAGATGATCGCGGAATGCGCGATCTGCCTGCGGCGCGATACGCCCGATGTCGCCGGTGGCTTTTGGACGCCGGGGGCTGCCATGGGCAACCGGCTGATCAAACGGCTGGTCGACCATGCCGGCCTGACCTTCGCAGTTGAGGCATAGCATTCACGCCGCATATTCCGGTTGCGAAAACTTTATTGAACGGAGGCCTGCCGCGCGTCGGCCTTGTACTGGTGCGTGGCGGCGAACATCCCCCACATCGTCCCAAGCATCAGCCAGAAATGCCGCCAGTGATCGGTGTCGATGATGAAGCTTTCGCCGACGG
>JAFEFK010000098.1 GCA_018240625.1 Pseudomonadota bacterium | reverse complement strand
TTTTTGGAAACGTTTGCGTTTGGCCCCTCCGGCATCACGCGGGTAGCCCAATGACAAATACGCGCGACGCATCCGCGGCGCCGACCAGCGCTTGCGGTTCGGCGACGAGGGTGTTGCCCGCGACAACGGCAATGCCGGCAAGCCCCGCTGCCGCCACGCTTTCAATGGTCCGCGGACCCAGCGTCGGCAGATCGTAACGCAGGTCCTGTCCGCTCTTGGGTGCCTTCACCAGCACACCACGATCAACCTTCGCGCGGATGCGTCCGTCGGCGCGAAGTTGCGCAATACGGGCCAACAGCGCGTCCGTTCCCTCGATACCTTCCACACCCACCACATGGCCGTCGATCACCACAACGGCCTGCCCGATGTCAAACGGGCCCAGAGCGCGCAGCACGTCTTGCCCTTTCGCGATATCTGCCTTAGCGGATTGATCCGGTGTCTTCTGCGTCAAACACCCTGCGGGCATCAGCAAATCCGGAGCGACGTCCTTGATGCCAACCATCCGAAAACCGTCGCGTTCGAGAATGCGGCCGATCCCCGACAGCAAGTGATCGTCGCCGCCGCGAAATGCTGCAAGGACGCGTCTCATCGCGCGAACGGTCCCCCAGTCCATGCGAATTTCCGACAATGCCGGACGAACCAGCGTTCCGATGAACACTAGGTCGCGGCAGTTCTCCGCGCGCAGCAGAGCGGCGAGCCTGCCCAACTGACCGACGGAAATCCAGTGGTGCCGGAAACGCGAAGCCTGCAAGGGGTCGCAGGCGCCTCGCAAGGCAAAAACGATCGGCTCGATATGACGGGCGATCAAGGAGTCGGCAACCGCAAATGGCAACGCTCCACCGCCGGCGATCAAACCGACAGGCGAAGAAATGGCTGAAGTCTGACCCGTCATGACCAGTCCGACGACCCCGTCATCAGGATTTGTCCGCACCGTCCTCGGGCAAGCATAAGGCACGGCTCTTGTTATCGCCAATGAACATCAGAATGTCCGCAATAGCTGGATCATCGGTGGCAAGAGGCTGGACCTGAGCAAGCCGCTCGGCGAAGAGGCCCGGTCCGTAAAACAGCTTCTGATAGAACGATCTGACCTTCGCGAGCCGTTCACGGCTGAATTTGTTGCGCTTCATGCCGACGAGATTCAAACCTTCGAGACGCGCGTACTGCCCGTTGGCAAGGCCGTACGGGATCACATCGCCGCGCACGCCGCAGATGCCGCCGATCATCACATATGGGCCGATACGGGTGAACTGATGCACGGCCGAAAGGCCGCCGATATAGACCCGATCGCCGATCTTGCAGTGGCCGCCCAGCGTCGCGGACGTCGCAAAAATCACGTCGTTGCCGACCTGACAGTCGTGGCCGACATGGCTGTTGTTCATGAAGAAGCCGCGTGCGCCGACGCGCGTGATACCCACGTCCTTGGCGGTCCCGACATTCATCGTCACGCCTTCGCGGATCGTGCAGCCCTCGCCGATTTCGAGGCGGGTCGGCTCGTCGCGATAACTCAAGTCTTGCGGTGCACCGCCGAGCGCTGCGAACGGATAGATCGTACAATTTGCCCCGATCGTCGTGTGACCGGTGACGGAAACATGTGCGATCAGGCGGCAATTTGAGCCGATGACGACGTTACGGCCGACGATGCAATAGGGACCGACCTCGGCTCCCTCCCCGATCACAGCACCGTCTTCAACCCGCGCGGTAGGATCAATTTTGCTCATCAGTCGGTCAGCATCGCGCCAACGTCAGCCTCGGCCACCGTCACGCCATCCACTCTCGCGTCGCCGTGAAACCACCACATCTCCCGGCGGCGGGTCATCTTCCGCATGTGGTATTCGATGGTTTGGCCCGGAAAAATCGGCTTACGAAACTTGCACTTGTCGACCGTGAGGAAATAGACCGCGCGCTTACGTGCCTCCTCGCCCATCGACAGCAGCCCGATAACGCCGGCGGTCTGTGCCATTCCTTCGATCACGAGGACCCCCGGGAAAACCGGCCGCTCGGGAAAGTGACCTTGGAACACCGGCTCATTGACCGTGACGTTCTTGATGCCGATCCCCTCCTGATCCCCGCGGATATCGATGATCCGGTCGACGAGCAGGAATGGGTACCGATGCGGCAGAATCTTCAGTATCTCGCCGATACCGACCTCGGCAATCGTGATGGCTGGCTGCTCCATCAATCGTCCCCCCGATCGGCTTGCCCCGACGTCGAGCCGCGATGCGATCCGCTATCCCGAACCAATCGCTCCAATGCAAAAACCTCTCGCATCCACTGCCGAATCGGCTTGGCGGGAATTCCACCCCAACGCTCCCCGGCCGGGACGTCGTGGGTCAATCCGCTGACGGCTGCAATCTGTGCGCCGTCGCCGATATGGATATGATTGTTCAGTCCTGCCTTGGCGCCAATAGCAACGCCATCGCCGATCGTCAAACTGCCCGCCAACGACGCATGCGCCGCCAACACGCAATGCCGGCCAATCGTGACGTTATGTCCAACCTGGACTTGATTGTCGATTTTGGTGCCCTCCCCGATCACGGTATCGCGTAAGCTGCCACGATCGATGGTGGTGCCGGCGCCGATTTCGACGTTGTTTTGGAGAAGGACGCGATTGGTCTGTGGCACCTTGTCGAGCCCGGCCGGACCGGGAACAAATCCAAATCCATCTTGTCCAATGCGACACCCCGGATGGATGATGACGTTGTTGCCGACCAGTGTGCATTGGATCGTCGTTCCCGCGCCGATACTGCAGTCGCGGCCGATTCGGACGTGGGCGCCGATGACCGCACCTGACCCGATCACCGATCCTGACCCGATCTCGACTTCCGGGCCAATCACCGCCAACGGGTCGACAACAACGCCATCTTCCAGCCGCGCGGTGGGATGAATCACGGCCGATGGCGCAATACCGTCGTTGTCGAACCAGGTTTCGGGACGAAGCGCACCGGCGTAGAACTCCCGCGCAACGCGCACGAACGAACGGAATGGTGTCGTTGAGCGCAGGACCGCAACGTGCGCCGGAACGTCGGCTTCAAAGCGCGGGCTGACGAAACAGGCGCCGGCCTTCGTTATCGCCAGTTGCGCTGCGTATTTGTGGTTGTCAAAAAACGTCAGATGCATGGGCCCGGCTTCGTCGAGCGAAGCAAGACCGGAAATAGGCTGGTGGCTACGGGCTGCATCAAGCAAGTGCGCCCCCGTCGATGCGGCTATCTCTGCCAGCGTCGACGAAGGCGGCTGCTTAAAGAACGTCGGTTGCGCCATTCCACCCGTCGCGGTGCGCTCCGTGATCACACTCAGAACGTCGTTCCACCACCAAACCTGAACTCCTGGACGCGATCGTACTTACCCTTTGTGACCGGTATTGCATAATCGAAGCGCAGCGGGCCGAACGGAGACGCCCAGATCAAGCCAACACCGACTGAAGTACGAACGACGTTGGTATCATCATACTGAAGTCCCGCGCACGTCCCCGAACTGGAGGATGTACCGTTCACGCAGCCTGGCGCGTTGACTTCTCCGGTCAGTGCATAGGAGGTCGGTCCTGTGTAACCCCAGAGCGAACCGGCATCCGCATAGATAGCGCCCTTCAAGCCGACTTCCTTCGGCAGGAACCAGAACGGCATCTGCAATTCGACGGAGGCTCCCCAGTACTTGGTGCCGCCCAGCGCATCCATCGTGCTCAGATAATTGATATCGCGCGGACCGATGCCGTTAGGTGCAAAGCCGCGCACCAGATTTGGTCCCATCTGGAAATTATCCAGCATGCGGATACCAGGCTGCCCGTCGTCGGTGCCGACGCTGTTCAGGATACCGCCCTGCAGATGGATCAAGCCGACGATATCCGAGACCAGCGGCTGATAGTACTTCGCATCGAGGACCGTCTTCAGGTACCTGACGTCGCCGCCCACGCCCGCAAAATCCTGCCTGAAATCAATCAGCAAACCGTCGGTGGGGTTCTTGTTGTTGTCGAGGGTATTGTAAGTCAGCGTATAGCCAACCAGCGACGCCAGCGTGGCACCGCTCGCCAATTCCTTCCGGATCGGAAGCGACGCTTCGCCGTCCGAGTAGCAACCCAGAGCCGACGTATTGAACGGACTCGCCGGGTTTCCAGCAGCGATAAATGCTGGGCTCGGATTGTAGAGCGGGTTAGGCGTTCCATCCGGATTAAGTGGATTGTTATTGTTACAATTCTGCAGATAGCTCGGCAGCGAAACTTCCTGCTGGTAGATCGAATAACGCAACTGGAGGGTCAGATCCTCGCGCAAGCCGAAGCCAAGCCGAGGGCTGAAGCCAATGGTCTTCGTGCCGTAGGAAATATAGCTGTTGGCCAGTTGCTGGCGCTGATAGAAATCAAGTCCAAGCGCAACGCGATAGTCCAGCAGATACGGCTCGACAAACGACAGCGAGTATCCCCTCGCGTATTGCCCGTATTGAACCGCGGCTTTTGCATACAGACCGCGCCCGAGCAAATTGCGTTCCGATACGCTGACTTCCGCGAGCGCACCGTCGGTCGTGGAATAGCCACCGGACACCGAGAAATCACCGGTCGACTTGTCCTCGACATTGACGTCGAGAATGACGCGATCGCTGGACGAGCCCGGTTCCGTGGTGATCTTGACGGTTTTGAAGAAATCGAGATTCTTCAGGCGCCGCTCGGCGCGATCGACCAGCGCGCGGTTGTAGGCGTCGCCTTCCGAAATATCAAATTCACGCCGGATTACATAGTCCCGCGTCCGCGTATTCCCTCTGATGTTGATGCGCTCAATATAGGTTCTCGGACCTTCGTCGATCGCAAATACGATTGCGACGGTATGCGCATCAAAATTACGATCCCCGCTGGGCCGCACCACGGCAAAGGCAAAACCGCGCCGGGAGGCTTCGACCTGCATTTCCTCGACGGATTTTTCGAGCGCTTCAGCGTTGTAAAGTGCCCCAACGCTGACCCGCGAATAACCGCGCATCGAATTGCCGTCTAGCGACGGAATGGACGACCGGAAAGTCACGGATCCGACGCGGTATTGTTGACCTTCTTCAATCTTGAAGGTCACCAGGAACCCGCCCCGGTTCGGATCGTATTCCGTCAAGGCGGCGACGACCTGAACGTCAGCAAAACCGTGCTTCAGATAGTAGCGGCGAATCAGATCCCGGTCGGCTTCGACACGATCGGGATCGTACACATCACCACCCGCGAGGAAGCTCAGGAAATTCGATTCGTGCGTCTTGATAACGTCCTTGAGACGATAGGACGAAAAAGCATGGTTACCGATAAACTCGATCGATTTGATGCCGGTTTTGGCGCCTTCGGTCACC
>JAFEFK010000097.1 GCA_018240625.1 Pseudomonadota bacterium | reverse complement strand
GACCAGTTCGAGCCCGCGTTTGCAGCCCTCGCAGATGCAGCGGATCTGCCCGTCGGGCAGGGCGGTATGGCCGCCGTTGATGTGGCCGACGATATCGGTGTCGGCTTCCAGCACCACGTCGGCGTCGATCAGACCGGATCCGGGAATCGAAGGGCCGCCGGTGTGGATCGTGCTGTTCATGCCGTACTTGCGCGCCCATGCCACCATCTTGCGCGCAGTCGGTCCATCCTTGACGTCGCCAAGGCCGACTTCGCCAAGCCATCTGACGCCTGCGGTGGCCATCTCCTTGAAGTCTTCTTCGACCATGCCCGGTTCGATCACCGGCGCACCGGCATGAACCTTGACGCCGCCGGGCCGCAGATTGGCAAACGAGCGCTGCGCAAAAATCGCCATCGCCTTGAGGCCGACGATGTCCTTGGGACGGCCGGGCATGTGGACTTCGCCTGCTGAAATCATGGTGGTGACGCCGCCGTGCAGAAAACTGTCGATCCAGCCGATCTGGTTCTGCCGTGGCGTCCATTCGCCTGCGACGGGATGCACGTGGCTGTCGATCAGGCCCGGCGTGACGGTCGTGCCGTTGGCATCGACGATGGTCGTTGCGCCCTCCTGATCGACATCCTTGGCGCGCCCGATCGCGGTGATCTTGCCGTTCTCGGCAACGATGGTGTCGGCATCCAGAATCGGATTTTCCATGGCGCCGCTCAGCAGGAGGCCGATGTTGCGGACGACGAGTTTGGTGGGACCGGAGGGGCCTTGGGGGGCGTCGTGGGCCATGGATTTATTCCTTTTGTCTCAATGCCTTCGCGGGTTGCCAACCCCATCTTGACCCGGCCTTGACGGCAGGATCAAGATGGATTATTCATTTGTACACGAATGAATGTATACAAATGAGTTGAGCGGCACAATGCAGCGCTGCCGCACATTCCGCAACTGGCCCGGATGAACCTGACCGGCCACATCTGGAATCACCGGCATGAGCAATTTCAATCAGGAAAGCGTTCTCAGCGTCCACCACTGGACTGACACGCTGTTCTCCTTCACCACCACGCGCGACCCGTCGTTCCGTTTCCGCAACGGCGAATTCACGATGATCGGGTTGAAGGTCGGCGAGAAGCCGCTGCTGCGCGCCTACAGCGTCGCGAGTGCGAATTATGAAGACCGGCTCGAATTTTTCTCGATCAAGGTGCAGGACGGACCACTGACGTCGCGCCTCCAGCATCTGAAAGAGGGTGACGAAGTCATCGTCAGCCGCAAGGCGACGGGCACGCTGGTGATCGACAATCTGGAAGACGGCCGCAATCTCTATCTGATCGGCACCGGCACCGGCCTCGCACCGTTCCTCAGTGTCATCAAGGATCCCGAGACCTACGACCGCTTCGAGAAGGTGGTGCTGCTGCACGGCTGCCGCCGCGTCGCCGAACTCGCCTATGGCGAGATGATCACAGAAAAACTGCCGAACGACGAACTGATCGGCGAACTCGTCCGCGACCAATTGATCTACTATCCGACCGTGACACGCGATCCGTTCCGCAATCGCGGCCGCATCACCGACCTGATGGCGTCGGGAAAACTGTTCAGCGACATCAATCTGGCCTCGCTCGATGCGGCGCATGATCGCGTTATGATCTGTGGCAGCCCGGCGCTGCTCAAGGACACCCATGAGCTGCTGACCCGCAGAGGGTTCATCGAGGGCAACCACGGCGAGCCCGGCCAGTTCGTGGTCGAGAAGGCATTCGCCGAGCGCTAAGGCGCCGATCGAGCATTCATTTGGAAACTGTGGGACTCGACGGCAATCAGTCCGCCGTTTTCAATCCCTGCGGCCTATGCTCTAATCCTGCCAATGGCCGCGGGAGAACTCCATGCAAACCGGCATCCCCTGCATGCTGATGCGGGGCGGCACCTCAAAGGGTGCCTATTTTCTCGCGGCGAATCTGCCGGTCGACAAAAGCACCCGCGACCGCGTTCTGCTCGGCGCGCTGGGCTCGCCTGATCCTCGGCAGATAGACGGCATCGGCGGGGCGCATCCGCTCACCAGCAAGGTCGCCATCGTCTCCCGCTCCGCTGAACCCGGGATCGATATCGACTTCCTGTTCGCGCAGGTGGTGGTGGACAAGGCCGCGGTCGATACCACGCCGAACTGCGGCAACATCCTCTCGGGCGTGGCACCGTTCGCGATCGAGCGCGGTCTGGTCAAAACCGTTCATCCCGTCACGCGGGTACGCGTCCGGACCATCAACACCGGAACGGTGGCCGACCTCCTGGTGCAGACGCCGAACGGTCTTGTGAATTACGAGGGCGATACCCGCATTGACGGTGTTCCCGGCACAGCCGCGACGATCGCCGTCGATTTTCTGGATGCCGCGGGCTCGGTCTGCGGCGCACTTTTGCCGACCGGAAACAATGTCGATCGCGTCGAGGGCGTGGACGTGACGCTGATCGACAACGGCATGCCGGTCATCGTCATGGCGGCGGCCGATGCCGGGATCACCGGCTACGAGTCACGCGACCAACTCAATGCCGACACCGCGTTGAAAGCGCGCATCGAACGCATCAGGCTCGCGGCGGGGCCGCTCATGAATCTCGGCGATGTCGCGGGCAAGGTGGTTCCGAAGATCGCGCTGCTGGCGCCGCCAACGGCCGGCGGTCACGTGTCGACGCGCAGCTTCATCCCGCACGAATGCCACGCCTCGATCGGCGTGTTCGCCGCGGTCTCGGTCGCGACCGCCTGCGTACTCCCGGGATCGCCGGGCGCGCGCATCGCGCGGATACCCGATGGCCCAACCAAGACGTTTTCGGTCGAACATCCGACCGGCGAGTTTACGGTGCGCCTCGAAGTTGAAGGCGATGCCGGCGCTCCGGTCGTCACGCGCGCTGGGCTGGTGCGGACCGCGCGAAAACTGTTCGATGGAACGGTGTTTGTGTCGTCGCGGGCGGCGCGCGGCTGGACGATTGACGCCACGTCGCAGGCCGCCGAATAAATTTGGCGATATCGAACGGGAGATTCGCGTTTCATGGTTGCTTCCAGCAAGACCGGCCTAGTCGTTTCCGCCCATCCCGGTGATTTCGTCTGGCGTGCGGGCGGCGCCATCGCGCTGCATGCCAAACGGGGTTATCGCGTCAAGATCGCCTGCCTGTCCTACGGGGAACGCGGCGAAAGCCAGTTTGCCTGGAAGGCGGCCGGCGTGAAGATGGAAGACGTCAAGGCGCAGCGCAAGGACGAGGCTCAACGGGCGGCAGAATTGCTGGGCGCGGAGATCGAGTTTTTCGATGCCGGCGACTATCCGTTGCGCAGCACGCCTGCGATGCTCGAGCGGCTGATCGACATCAATCACGAACTCAAGCCATCATTCATCCTGACCCACGCTTTGCAGGATCCCTACAACGTCGATCATCCGGAAGCCGCCCGGCTGGCCCAGGAAGCGCGGATCATCGCGCAGGCGGCCGGTCACAAGCCCGACCCCGCGCGATCCTACAGTGCGCCGCCGGTGTTTCTGTTCGAGCCGCACCAGCCCGAACAGTGCGACTTCAAGCCGAACGTGATCGTCAACATCGATGAGGTCTGGGAGGTGAAGCGCAAGGCGTTCGAGATACTCGCCGCGCAAAAACATCTCTGGGAGTATTACACCCGCGTCGCGCTCAATCGCGGCATGCAGGGCGGACGCAATACCGGCAAGCCGATGACATATGGCGAAGCCTATCAGCGCCTGTTCCCCATGGTGCTGGAGGAATTTTCATGACCGAAGATCATGCCGCTGCGCGACCAACGAAGGTCGCTGCATGACGCCCGAGCCCATCTTCGATCTGGCCCACCTCGGCCACATGGAACTGTTGACGCCGAAGCCGGACGAGAGCCTGAAATTTTTCGTCGACGTCATGGGCATGACGATCAGCGGCCGCAAGGGCGAGTCGGTGTACTTGCGCGGCTGGGACGACTACGAACGCTATTCGCTGAAGCTCACGGCGTCCAAGACCTCCGGCATGGAGCACATGGCGCTGCGGGCGCGCAGCCCGCAGGCGCTGGAACGGCGCGTCGCAGCGCTGAAGGAAACGGAGTTCGCAATCGGCTGGACCGACGGCGACCTCGGCCACGGTCCTGCCTATCGGTGCCGCGATCCCGACGGCCACGTCGTCGAGCTCTACTATGAGACCGAATGGTACGAGGCGCCGTCCGAACTGAAGCCCGCCCTGAAAAATCAGGCGCAGCGCTTTCCCGCGCGTGGCATCAACGTGCGCAGGCTCGATCACCTCAATTGCCTTGCAGTCGATATCAAAGCCAACCGGATTTTCTTCGAGACCTATCTCGGCTGCCGGTTGACCGAACAGATCGTGATGAACGACGGTACCGAAGCCGCGATGTGGATGACGATGTCGAACAAGAGTTACGACTTCGCCTATTCGCGCGATCATTCCGGCACGAAGGGCCGTTTTCATCACGTCACCTACGCGCTCGACAGCCGGGAAGACATCCTGCGCGCCGCCGACATTTTTCTGGAGAACGGCGTGTTCATCGAGACCGGACCGCACAAGCATGCGATCCAGCAGACCTTCTTCCTTTATGTCTACGAGCCCGGCGGCAACCGGGTCGAGGTGGCCAACGCCGGCGCGCGTCTCATCCTCGCGCCGGATTGGAAACCGATCGTGTGGACCGAAGAAGAGCGCAAGAAAGGTCAGGCCTGGGGCTTGAAGACCATCG
>JAFEFK010000096.1 GCA_018240625.1 Pseudomonadota bacterium | reverse complement strand
GTGTTCCTTTCTGGGTGTTCGACCGCAACCGGCGCGTGCCCGACACATCGCCCGCCGATTACTTCGGGCTCGCACCGCTGACCTGGGCCAAGCCGCGCACCCGGGTTGGCGACGCTATTAAATGCGAGGGCACGCTGTACAAGCGGCTGGTGCAGCCGCTGCTGCTTGCGGCCCTGAATATCAACCCGCCCGACGGATCGGCCGGCCTCGCCGGCGCGATCATTCGCGAGACGCTGCTGGCGGGTGGCCAGGCCTGCCGTCCGCTCATTGCGCGCGATGGCTTAAGCTCTGTGTTGATCGATCCGGCGATCGAATTTATTCGTGCGAAGGGCGGCAGCGTCGATATCGGACACGAGGTGCGCCAATTGACCATGGCGGATGGCCGCGTCACGACCCTGTCGCTCGGCGATCAGACCATTGCGCTCGGAGCGGACGATGCCGTCGTACTGGCGGTGCCGCCGCGCTCGGCCACGGCGCTGCTGCCGGGGCTGACGGCGCCGACGAAATTCTGCGCGATCGTCAACGCGCACTTCCGCTTCGTTCCACCGCCGCACCTACCGCCCATGATCGGGGTCGTGAATGGCCTGATCGAATGGCTGTTTGCGTTTCCGGAGCGCCTGTCCATCACGATCAGCGGCGGCGACCGGCTGGTGGACATGCCGCGCGAGGATCTGGCGCGCGCGATCTGGAAGGACATCTGTACGGTCGCTGGTATCGAAGCCGAGATGCCGGCCTGGCAGATCGTGCGCGAGCGCCGTGCCACATTCGAGGCCTCGCCCGAGCAGAATGCGCTGCGTCCGGGCGTGCTGACGGAGTGGAAAAACCTGTTTCTCGCCGGCGACTGGACGGATACCGGGTTGCCGGCCACCATCGAGGGGTCGGTCCGCTCCGGGAACCGTGCCGCCGACCACGTTCTGAAAACCCATTGAACCTGATACATCAGCAGACATGACTTTCGCGAACGCCACAATCGCGCCGATCGACGACGCCGCCCTCAAGGACAGTGTCAGCGCCGCCACGCGCGGACTTCTGGACCTCAAGCAGCCGGACGGACACTTCGTATTCGAACTCGAAGCGGATGGCACCATTCCCTCTGAATACGTGCTGCTGCGCCATTATCTAGGCGAGCCGGTCGATGCCGCGCTCGAAGCCAAGATCGCCGTCTATCTGCGGCGCAGGCAGGGGGCGCATGACGGCTGGGCGCTGGTGCATGACGGCCCGTTTGACATGAGCGCCAGCGTCAAGGCGTATTTTGCGCTGAAGATGATCGGGGACTCGCCGGATGCGCCGCATATGGTGCGAGCGCGGGAGGCCATCCTGTCGCGCGGCGGCGCGGCCAACGTGAATGTCTTCACGCGCTTCCTGCTCTCGCTCTTCGGCGTGCTGACCTGGCGCAGCGTCCCGGTACTGCCAATTGAGATCATGCTGCTGCCGATGTGGTCGCCATTTCATCTCAACAAGATTTCCTACTGGGCGCGCACGACGATCGTGCCGCTGATGGTGCTCGCGGCGCTGAAGCCGCTCGCCCGCAATCCGCGCGGCATCGGAATCCGCGAGCTGTTCCTTCAGGATCCGGCCACGGTCGGTACACCGGCAAGGGCTCCGCATCAAAGCCCGGCATGGTTTGCGCTGTTCAGCAGCCTCGACTGGATATTGCGGACGATCGAGCCATTGTTCCCGAAGCGGACGCGCGCGCACGCGATCAAAAAGGCGATCGGGTTCGTCGAGGAGCGTCTCAACGGTGAGGATGGTCTCGGTGCGATCTTTCCGCCGATGGCCAACACGGTAATGATGTATGACGCGCTGGGATTTCCGCCGGAGCATCCACCGCGAGCGGTGACGCGCCGCGGGATCGACAAGCTTCTCGTCATCCATGACGACGAAGCCTACTGCCAGCCCTGCGTGTCGCCGATCTGGGATACCGCGCTGACCTGTCACGCGTTGATCGAGGCCGGCGGCGATGATGCATTGCGCGACGCGGGCGGGGGGCTGGACTGGTTGTTGCCGAACCAGGTGCTCGACCTCAAGGGCGACTGGGCCGTGAAGCGTCCGGACGTTCGGCCGGGGGGCTGGGCGTTCCAGTACGCCAACGCCTACTATCCCGATCTCGATGACACCGCCGTCGTGGTCATGGCGATGGATCGGGCGCGCCGCAGCAGCCCTGATGGCAAGTACGACGAGGCGATCGCGCGCGGGCGCGAGTGGATCGAGGGCATGCAAAGCCGCGACGGTGGCTTTGCGGCGTTCGATGCCGACAATCTCGAATACTATCTCAATAACATCCCGTTCTCGGACCATGCCGCGCTGCTCGATCCGCCGACGGAGGACGTCACTGCGCGCTGTGTCTCGATGCTGGCGCAGCTCGGCGAGACCGTCCAGAGCAGCCCGTCACTGGCGGCGGGGGTCGATTATCTGCGCCGGACCCAGCTCAAGGAGGGATCCTGGTACGGCCGCTGGGGCCTGAACTATGTCTACGGCACCTGGTCGGTGCTGTGCGCGCTCAACGCCGCCGGCGTCGATCACGGTGATCCCGTGATTCGCCGGGCCGTGGACTGGCTGGTGTCGATCCAGAACCCCGACGGCGGCTGGGGCGAGGATGCCGTCAGCTACCGGCTCGATTACAAGGGTTTTGAGGGTGCGCCGACCACGCCCTCGCAGACGGCATGGGCTTTGCTTGCCTTGATGGCCGCCGGCGAGGTCGAAAATCCGGCCGTTGTCCGGGGGATGAAGTACCTAATAGACACACAGACCGAAAAAGGACTGTGGGATGAGCAGCGCTACACCGCTACAGGGTTTCCACGGGTATTTTATCTGCGATATCATGGTTACGCTAAATTCTTCCCGCTCTGGGCGCTGGCGCGGTACCGGAATTTGAGAAGCACCAACAGCAAGGTGGTAGGGGTCGGGATGTGAATTTGGGGGCGGCGATTGACGCGTCCGTGGGCAATTCCTTTGACCCGCGGCCGGTACTGATTGTGACCGGTTTGGTTCAGGAGGCCCGTATAGCTGCGGGTCCTGGCATGACCGTGATTTGCAGCAGCAGCGATCCGCGTCAGCTTCGCTCGCTTCTGGCGGGCTTCGACCCGTCGACCGTGCGCGGCGTCATCAGCTTCGGCGTCGGCGGCGGACTTGATCCATCCTTGAAGTCCGGAGATGTCGTGGTCGCGACCGAGGTTGTGGCCGGTGAGTCGCGATGGCAGGCCGGCCTTGCGCTCAGCGAGGAACTCATCGACGGCTCCGGTCTCGGCGGCCAGAGAGTGGTCCGCGCCGGGCTTGCCGGCGTCGAGCAGGTCATGGTGGGACAGGCCGGCAAGGCCGCGCTGCATTCGGTGACGGGTGCCTCCGCGGTGGACATGGAGAGCCATATCGCGGCTGCCTATGCCGCGGACGCGGGTCTCCCTTTCGCGGCGCTGCGGGTCATCAGCGACCCTGCGACACGTGCGCTTCCGGCGATCGCCCGTAGCGCCATCAAGCCGGATGGCAATATCGATTTGAGGAAGGTGCTCGGCG
>JAFEFK010000095.1 GCA_018240625.1 Pseudomonadota bacterium | reverse complement strand
GTGCATTCCATGAACATCGCGCAGTGGCTGGCCGAGACCGCGCGCCTGCATCCGAAATCGCCGGCGCTGCTGACGGGCACTCGGATCGACGCCGATTACGCGACCTTCGCGCGCCGCGCCTCCGCCATTGGGGCGCATCTCGTGCGCGACCATGGCGTGATGCCCGGCGATCACGTCGCGCTGTTTGCCTCGAACTGCACGTCCTATCTCGAATGCCTCTATGCGATCTGGTGGATTGGTGCTGCCGCGATCCCGATCAACGCCAAACTGCATGGCAAGGAGGCGGCCTGGATTTGCAGCAATGCCGAGGCGAAGCTCGCCTTCGTCGACGACGACTCGCGCGGCGCATTGATTGAAGCGAAGGTCGATCTGCCACCGGCGATGCAGATGATGTCGATCGAGTCCGACGACTATCGCCGCGCCCGCGACGGCAGGGGCGACGCGACGCCGTTGCCGCGCGAGATCGACGATCTGGCGTGGCTGTTCTACACCTCGGGGACGACGGGCCGTCCCAAGGGCGTGATGCTGAGTCACGGTAATCTCGTCGCGATGTCGATGTGCTACATCGCCGATGTCGATCCGCCGACGCCGGATGACGCTTCGCTCTATGCCGCGCCGATCTCGCATGGCGCGGGTCTCTACAATTTTCCGCATGTCCGCATCGGCGGCCGACACATCGTTCCCGAATCCGGCGGCTTCGAGCCCGAAGAAGTTCTGGCGCTCGGCAAACAGCTCGGCAATGTCGTGATGTTCGCCGCGCCCACCATGGTTCGCCGCCTTGTCGATGCTGCGAAACGCCTCAACGAAAAGGGCGACGGCATCCGCACCATCATCTACGGCGGCGGGCCGATGTATCTCGCCGATATCCGCGACGCCATCGCCACCATGGGCCAGAAGTTCGTGCAGATCTACGGCCAGGGTGAATCGCCCATGACGATCACCGCGCTCGGCCGTTCCTGGCACGCCGATACGTCGCATCCGCGCTATCTGGAGCGGCTGGCGTCGGCCGGACCCGCGCAGAGCGTGATGGAAGTCCGCATCACCGATGCTGACGGCAAGCCGCTGCCCGCGGGCGAGACCGGCGAGATCGAGGCCAAGGGCACAGCCGTGATGCTCGGCTACTGGAATAATCCGAAAGCCAACGCGGACACATTAAAAGACGGATGGCTTCGCACCGGCGACGTCGGACGCCTCGACGAGGACGGTTTCCTCACGCTGTCCGATCGCTCCAAGGATGTGATTATTTCCGGTGGTACCAATATCTATCCGCGCGAGGTGGAAGAGGCGCTGCTGACGCATGAGGACGTGCGCGAGGTGTCGGCCATTGGCGTGCCCGACGCCGACTGGGGCGAGATCGTCGTCGCGTGCATGGTGCTGAAGGACGGCGCTGAAGCCGACGACAGCAAGTTCGACGCACACTGCCTTGCGTCGATTGCGCGCTTCAAGCGGCCGAAGCGCTACGTCTATCTCGACGCCTTGCCGAAGAACAACTACGGCAAGGTGCTGAAGACCGAATTACGCCAGATGATGGGACGGTGAGGGCGATCGGGCGACTACCGGTTCTCTCACGAATGCGATAATGTCTCGTGCTGGTGATCCCGCGAGGTCCGAACATGTCTGACGAAAGCTCGTTATCACTGCCGGAATTGAACGATCGCATTGCGATCCTTCAGGACAATATTCGTCAACTGATCGAACAGGCGGCGGGGCTTTCCGGCGGCCAGAACGAGGAGCGCAATGCCGATCGTATAGGCGAGCAGAGCGAAGAGCTCGAGAAGTTGCTGAAGGCCAGAGACGCGCTCCGGAAGTCGTGATCTCCAGGCCGCCGGCCCCACGCATGCCTCCATTCGTCCTGCACCCTTGATCTCGCTGATCGCCTGACGTTACGTGGCGGGCAGACCGGCCGGGCAACCGCGCCGCGGAATATTCACGGGAGCGGGCCGCACATGGGACCATTGCAGGGCATCAGAATCATCGACCTGACGACGGTATTGATGGGCCCGTTCGCGACCCAGACGCTCGGCGACTACGGCGCCGACGTCATCAAGGTGGAATCGCCCGACGGCGACGTCACGCGGCAGATCGGCCCGGCCCGGCATCCCGGCATGGGTCCGGTATTTCTCAATACCAACCGCAGCAAGCGCAGCATCTGTCTCGACCTGAAGAAGGAGGCCGGCCGCGACGCGCTGCTGCGGCTCGCCGCCAGCGCGGACGTGCTGATCTACAACGTCCGCCCGCAGGCGATGGAGCGGTTGCGGCTCGGCTATGACGTGGTGTCCAAAATCAATCCGCGCCTGATCTATGCCGGCGTGTTCGGCTTCGGGCAGGACGGACCCTATGCGGCGAAGCCGGCCTATGATGATCTCATTCAGGGCGGCTCGGCGCTGGCGCACCTGATGGCACGCGGCGGCGACGGCACCCCGCGTTATGTGCCCAATGCGCTGGTCGACCGCATCGTCGGCCTGACGGCGGTCGGTGCAGTATGTGCGAGCCTCGTGCACCGCGAGAAGACCGGCCGTGGCCAACGCGTCGATATTCCGATGCTGGAGACCATGGCCGGATTCGTGATGGGCGATCACATGGGCGGACTGACCTATCAGCCGCCGCTCGACAAGGGCGGCTATCCGCGCCACCTCTCGAAAGATCGCAGGCCTTACAAAACCTCGGACGGTTATATCTGCGTCATCGTCTACAACGACAAGCAGTGGAGCAGCTTTTTCACCGCGACCGGACGCGAAGATTTGCGCGCGCATCCGAAATTTTCGACCTTTGCCGCGCGCGCTCAAAACATCGACGTGGTCTATGCCGAATTGGCTCGCATGCTGGAACAGAAGACCACGGCGGAGTGGACGAAGATCCTCGACGAC
>JAFEFK010000951.1 GCA_018240625.1 Pseudomonadota bacterium | reverse complement strand
GCCGAAACCATCGTCTGGAATCTGTTCGCACGCTACCGGGACGATCCGGCGGCGCTTCCCGCCGAATGGTTGCCGGAGGGTGGCGAAAGCCGCGAGACCGACGCGGAACGGGCGCGCCGTATCGGCAATTTCATCGCAGGTATGACCGACCGGTTCGCCATCACCGAACATCTCCGGCTTTTTGACTCGACCCCGGAATTGCGTTAGGCGGCGGCGTAATAGGGCGATCCGGCCCCTGAAATTTCAGAACATCATGACCAATTCCAGCTCATCGCAGCATCTCTTCGCAAACGTTCTTGCGCGCGTGCATGCAGTTTGCGCCGCGCTTGCGAGCGACGGCGTATTGCCTGATGGGATCGATCTGTCGCGCGTGGTCGTCGAGCCGCCGCGCGATGCCTCCCATGGCGACATGGCGACCAACGCTGCGATGGTGCTGGCGAAAGAGGCGAAAGCGAAGCCGCGCGATCTGGCGGACAAGATCGCTGCAAAGCTGCACGCTGACGAGTTGATCGAGAGTGTCGATATCGCCGGTCCCGGCTTCATCAACCTGACCCTGAAGCCGCAGGTCTGGTCGGACGCGTTGCGGACCGTGTTGCGGGAGGGTGATGGCTACGGACGCAGCCGGATCGGCGCCGGTGAAAAGGTCAATGTCGAATACGTCTCC
Source organism: Pseudomonadota bacterium (assembly GCA_018240625.1). Lineage (GTDB taxonomy): Bacteria > Pseudomonadota > Alphaproteobacteria > Rhizobiales > Xanthobacteraceae > Nitrobacter. Next base: position 3,469 of record JAFEFK010000951.1, on the reverse strand, counting down.
GCCAACCCGACCGGCCCGATGCATGTCGGACATTGCCGTGGCGCGGTGTTCGGCGACGCGCTGGCGAGCCTGCTGGACGTCGCAGGATACGACATCACGCGTGAATATTACATCAACGATGCCGGCGCCCAGGTGGACGTGCTCGCGCGCTCGGCGTTCCTGCGGTATCGCGAGGCGCTTGGCGAAACCATCGGCGAGATTCCGGATGGGCTTTATCCCGGCGACTATCTGGTGCCAGTGGGGCAGGCGCTCGCCGCTGAATATGCCGGCGCGCTCAATCAGATGCCGGAAGAGAAGTGGCTTCCCATCGTGCGCCTTAAGGCCATCGCCATGATGATGGAGATGATCAAGGGTGATCTCGCCGCGCTCAACATCCGGCATGAGGTATTTTTCTCGGAGCGCTCGCTGATCGACGGCGGCTCCGATCGCGTTGCGGCCACCATCGATTTTCTGCGAGCGAAGGGCGACGTCTATGTGGGCCGCCTGCCGCCGCCGAAGGGCGCGCCGGTCGAGGATTACGAAGACCGGGAGCAGACGCTGTTCCGCGCCACCGCCTATGGCGATGACGTCGATCGGCCGCTGCTGAAATCCGATGGCTCCTACACCTATTTCGCCTCCGACATCGCGTATCACAAGACCAAGTTCGACCGCGGCTTCCTCAACATGGTCGATGTCTGGGGCGCCGACCACGGCGGCTACATCAAGCGGGTGCAGGCCGCGATCAAGGCCGTCACGTCTGGGAAGGCCACGCTCGACGTCAAGATCGTGCAACTCGTGAAGCTGCTGCGCAACGGCGAGCCGGTGAAGATGTCGAAGCGCTCCGGCGATTTCGTCACGCTGCGCGAGGTGGTCGATGAAGTCGGCTCCGATGCGGTGCGCTTCATGATGCTGTTCCGCAAGAACGACGCGGTGCTGGACTTTGATCTTGCCAAGGTGATCGAGCAGTCGAAAGACAACCCGGTGTTCTATGTGCAGTACGGTCATGCCCGCGGCATTTCGATCTTCCGCAACGCCCGCGAAGCGTTTCCGGACCTGCCGGAGGACGCCGTAAAACGCGCTGCCTACCTCGGCAGTGCCGCCGTCGAGCGGCTGACCGATCCGGCCGAACTCGGCTTGCTGCGCCAGCTTGCGCTGTACCCGCGGATCGTCGAGGCCGCGGCTACGGCACATGAGCCGCACCGAATCGCTTTTTATCTCTATGATCTCGCCAGCGAATTCCACGCGCTATGGACCAGGGGGCGCGATTTGCCTCATTTACGCTTCATTATCAATAATGATGCAGAGATCACCAGGGCGCGACTGGCACTGGTTCAGGGCGTCGTCTCGGTTCTGGCATCCGGACTTGCCGTTCTCGGCGTCCATGCTCCGAACGAGATGCGATAGTGGGGTGCCGATCACGTGGGGGTCTGATGTCCCGAACTCGAAGTTCGTCTTATTGCGCTGCGATTCCGTAGCGAACTTCGAATTCGAAAGGACATCAGTAAACTTAGTGATTCTAGTGTTGTTTGGGTTCAGAAGTTCGCTTGAAGGAACTCTCGGAACAGATGAAGCGAACTTCTGAACCACAACACTAGTGACGGCTTGAGTGGCGGCTGTTTCGTTTAGAACAAGCGAGTTGGCGCCTTTCCCGAAGGGACGCGACATCACGATGGCTGATCGATATCAGGACAAGCCTTTCCCGGCAGACGACAACTACGGTCGCGACGATTATCGTGCGTCCGCCAAAGCTGAGAGCGATCCGTTGGCGGAACTCGCCCGCCTGATCGGTCAAACCGATCCGTTCGGCAATCTGGGGCGGGGCGCACAACCTGCTGCCCATCATGAGGATCATTACGAGTCGCAGGACGCAGGCGACGCCGAGGTCGCCGCCGGACCGCCGCCATGGATGCAAAAACGGATGGCCCAGTCTCATCCGCAGCAGGATTTCGAAGCCGAGCCGCACCCGGTTTTGCGACGTGCGGCCGTTTATCCCGACCAGCCGCATTTTCAGCCGCACGAACTGGATTCCCATCCGGCCGATCCCGGCCGCTACGATGACGCATTGTACGGGCAGATGCCCGAGCAACAGGGCGCGTATGATGACCAGTACGCCGATGGACAATATCCCGATGAGCCCTACGGCTATGGGGAAGGGACGGACGATCAGCCCCCCAGGCGTCGAAGCGGGATCGTCACGGTGATGGCGGTATTGGCGCTTGCGGTCGTTGGGACCGGCGCTGCGTTCGCTTACCGGACCTACGTCGGCTCCGCGAGAAGCGGCACACCACCGGTTATCAAGGCCGATGCCGGGCCCAACAAGATCATTCCGCAGCAGACCGGCTCCGGCGATGCCGTGGGTAAATTGATTCAGGATCGTATGTCGTCGAATAACGGCACCGAGCAGATGGTGTCGCGTGAAGAGCAACCCGTCGATGTGAAGGGCGCCACGACATCCGGACCGCGCGTGGTGTTCCCGCCGCTGAACCAGAACGCCAATCCACCGACCGCGGCGAGCGTTGCACCAAGCGTCCGGCCTCCGGCCGCTCCAGCCAGCGGCACCATCGCAGGTGATGAACCTCGAAAGATCAAGACGCTGACCGTTCACGGCGATCAGGCTGACGCCGCGGCTGTGCCCGCCGCGGCCCGATCTGCTGCACCGGCACAGGCTGCTGTAGCTCCTGTCGCCGCACGGCGAGCGCCGCCGGCACCTGCCGCCGTGGCCAGCACATCCAATGCGCCGCTCTCGCTGTCTCCGCAGGCGTCCGCTGCCGAACCCAGGACGCGGGTTGCTTCGACTAATCCGACGCCGCAGCCGGTCGCCTCATCGGCTGCCAGCGGCGGCTATGTCGTTCAGGTCTCGTCGCAGCGCAATGAGGCGGATGCGCAGGCCTCGTTCAGGGCGCTGCAAGGCAAATTTCCGTCGGTTCTGGCTTCGCGGGCCCCGCTGATCAAACGCGCCGACCTCGGTCCCAAGGGCGTCTATTACCGCGCCATGGTCGGCCCGTTTGGTTCGCCCGAAGAGGCCTCGCACTTCTGCGGCAACCTTAAATCGGCGGGCGGTCAATGCGTCGTCCAAAGGAATTAACGGCGGTTTCCTTGACCCTTGGCGCCGACGCGGGCTAATCGGCCCTCATGAACGTACGCGCATTTATCACGGGTGTGGCTGGCCTTGGTCTGGCCGACGAAGAGCGCGATTTCTTGCGTGCAGAGCGGCCGTGGGGGTTCATCTTATTCAAGAGGAATATCGACACCCCCTTACAAGTTGCTCGACTCGTTCAGGAGTTGCGTGAAACCGTCGATGACGGCGATGCGCCGGTTCTGATCGATCAGGAAGGCGGCCGCGTGCAGCGGCTCGGCCCGCCGCACTGGCCGGTTTACCCGCCCGGCGCGGTGTTCGGCGCGCTCTACGATCAAAATCGAGTCGACGGGCTGACGGCTGCGCGGCTGAGCGCCCAATTGATCGCCGCCGACCTTGTGGATCTCGGGATCA
>JAFEFK010000950.1 GCA_018240625.1 Pseudomonadota bacterium | reverse complement strand
TTCGACCTGTCCAAGCTGCGCTATCACAAGATCATCGTGATGACCGACGCCGACGTTGACGGCGCGCATATCCGCACGCTGCTGCTGACGTTCTTCTTCCGGCAGATGCCTCAGATGATCGAAGCGGGGCATCTCTATATCGCGCAGCCGCCGCTCTACAAGGTGACCCGCGGCAAATCCGAACAATATCTGAAGGACGAGCGTGCGCTGGAAGACTATCTGATCGAGACCGGGCTCGACGACTGCCTCTTCAAGCTTGCGACCGGCGAGGACCGCAGCGGCCGCGATCTGCAGGCGTTGGTGGAAGACGCCCGCGTCATCCGCAACGTGCTGCACAATCTGCACGGCCGCTATAACCGCAAGGTCATCGAGCAGGCCGCGATCGCCGGCGTCCTCAACCCGAAGGTGACAGGCGAACTTGCCACCGCCAACGCCGCCGCCGATTACATCGCCAGGCGGATGGATGCGCTGGCCGACGAGGTCGAGCGCGGCTGGGCCGGGCGCTTCACGGAGGGCGAGGGTTTCTTCTTCGAGCGCACCGTGCGCGGCGTCAAGGATGTCGCCATGATCGACGACGCGCTGCTCGGCTCGGCCGATGCGCGCAAGCTCGACGAATACGCTGCGAAGCTGCAGGAAGCCTACCCGCGGCCCGGCCTGCTGCGCCGCAAGGATACTGAAACCGTGATCCACGGCCCTATTAGCCTGTTCGAGGCGGTCACCGACGCTGGCCGCAAGGGCGTGGCGCTGCAACGCTACAAAGGCCTCGGCGAAATGAACCCCGACCAGCTCTGGGAGACCACGCTCGACACCAACGAGCGCTCGCTGCTGCAGGTGAAGATCAAGGAGGTCGACGAGGCCGACGACATCTTCACCAAGCTGATGGGTGACGTGGTCGAACCACGCCGCGAATTCATCCAGGATAATTCGCTCAGCGCGAATGTGGATGTGTGACGCGGCGGCGAGCGATTGCAGCTTCTCGAACCCGCGCTGATGCCGCTCAGGATCGAACCGGCGCGGCTGGCGCGTTAGCCAGTATAGCCTCCGCTACGCTTTGATAAAGCCGATCCGCGCCGAGCAAGTCTGCCACGCCGAACTTCACCAGTTCGTCCTGCGCGCGCGAGGACTCCAGCCGCGCGATCGCAAAGCCGATTCCTTTGCTCTGGCATCGCCGGATGATATCGCTCAACGCCTGCGCCGCCGTGAAGTCGATCTCGACGATTCCCGTTGCTTCGAGCACCATCAGGCGCGGCGGGGGTTGCGCCGACGCCAGCAGTGTTTCGATATCGCACTTGAAACGATCTGCGTTGAGGAATGACAGGGGCGCCTGAAATCCGGCAACGATGACACCCGGCTGGACTTCTCCCGCGATCGAGGAATTGGCGGGCCACCAGATCGAGGTACCCGGAACGCGCTCGAAGACAAGCACGCGGGCACGCGTCGTGCTCCAGATGCCGTGCAGCAGCGACAACCCGATTCCGATTGCGACGCCCTGCTCGATCGGCAGAACGATGATGGCCGCCGCCGTCGCAGCTACGAGCAGAAACTCACCCGGCGATTGCCTGAAGATCGCGGCGATCACTTTCACCCGCACGATCCGGCATGCCACGAACAACAGCACGCCTCCGAGCGCCGCGCCGGGAATCTGGCGCAAGATACCGACGCCAAACAGCAGCAGCGCTGCAATGATGGCCGCTGCAATCAGCCCCGCAAGTTGCGATTGTCCGCCGGTCTCGGCCACGATCGCCGTTCGCGGCGGACTGGCATTGACAGGGAAGGCGCCGATCAGACCGGCGAGGACGCCGCCGGCGCCAACGCCGATGAAATCGCGATTGACGTCCGGCGGCCGCTCCGGATCGGACAGGAACGATCGCGTGGTCGCAGCCGTCTGCACCATCACGACGAGCGCCACGATCAGCCCCAGCGACAGAAGCTTCGGCAAGCGGTCCAAACCGATATCGGGAATTGCGAGGGATGGCGGCGCCACAGAAATGGTGCCGAGCACCGAAACGCCCCGCTGGTCGAGCCGGAACAGCATCACGCAGGCGACAGCGAGCACGATGCCGATCAGCGCACCGGGAATCCGCGCGTCGATCTTTTCCGAAATGGCGATGACCGCGAGCACGCCGAGACCGATGGCGATCGTGAACGGATTCGCACCGCCAAGATGCGCCGCGATCGTCCCGAGACGCTCAAGCATGGGCCCTGTCGGCGTTGCAATGCCGAGAATGCCCGGAAGCTGCGAGATGATGATGTGCGCCGAAATGCCGGTGAGAAACCCTGTCGTCACCGGCGTCGAAAGCAGATCGGCAATCCATCCAAGCTTGAAGATGCCGCCGACGATCAGAAACACGCCTACCATGATCGCGAGCCCCGCTGCCAGCGCGGCGTAGTCGGGCGATCCCGTGGCGACGAGCATCGCAAGGCCTCCGGCAACGATCGGCGTAATCGTGGAATCAGCGCCGGACGACAGAAACCGGTTGCTGCCGAACACGGCGAACGCGATCGATCCCGCCAGAAATGCGAAAAAGCCGATCAAGGGAGAAAAGCCGCCCAACCGCGCCGTGGCCATCTGCTCCGGAATTGCGATCGCCGCAAGGGTCAGACCCGCCAGGATGTCCGCGGTCACGAATGACATTCGATAGGCTCCGAACGAACGAAACACCGGCCAGACATGCTCGGTATCCGACGGCGCCACGGCGGGAATATTCGTCCTCTTCGCCATATATATCCAATGACACAACGTCGTGCCCTTCATCTCGCACACGATACCAGAGGCCAGATGGCCGCGCACCAGCCGGGTTGCATCAACTATGAAAATTCGACGTCGCCTCGCGTCATGATTTCGTTCGCCAGCGGTGCTACGGTGGCCCGATGACCTCCGTGAATCACATCGAAGGCGCGCCCGCAGGAGTTGGTGGCGCGGAAGAGCCCGCGCGCGGCCGGCTGTTCGTCGAACTGACCGAAACGCTCAAGCTTGCGGTGCCGATCGCGCTAACGCAACTCGGCCAGATCGCGATGATGACGACAGATCTAGCACTGATCGGCCGGCTCGGCGGAGACGCCGTCGCCGCCGCGGCGCTCGCGCACACGGTATTCTTCGTCAGCTTCACAACCGGCATGGGACTCGTATCCGCCGTCGCGCCGCTAGCGGCGCAGGCTTACGGCGCGCGCGATCCACGCATGGTTCGCCGTGCGCTGCGCGTCGGTTTGTGGGCGACGCTACTGACAGCGCCGCCGCTGATGCTGCCGCCGCTGTTCGGCGAGCGGATATTGCTGTCGCTGGGCCAGGCGCCGGAATCCGCCGCGCTCGCGCAGCGCTATCTGCATGGTCTCACCTGGTGTCTCATTCCGGGCCTGTGGTTTCTGGCGATCCGTGGCTTCATGAGCGCGGTAAACCGTCCCGAGCCGGGATTATGGATCACGCTGGGAGCGATCCCCGCCAATGCCGCGCTTGCCTACACGCTGATTCATGGCGAGTTCGGATTGCCGCGGCTCGACCTGCTCGGCGCCGGACTTGCGACCACCCTGGTCAATTCAGGCATGTTCGCGGCTGCGCTATGGTTCACCGTCGCCCGCCGGCCGTTTCGCAAATATCATGTGCTCGGCGGGATCGCGCGCATCGACTGGCAACTGATGCGGCAGTTATTCAAGATCGGCGCGCCGATCTCGCTCGCATTTCTGCTGGAGTACGGGTTGTTCGGTGCCGCGGGATTGCTGATGGGGCTGATCAGCACAATGGCGCTGACGGCGCATCAGATCGCCCTGCAGATCGCCGCGATCCTGTTCATGGTGCCGTTCGGTGTCGGCATGGCAGCCACCGTGCGGGTCGGGCACGCAGCGGGACGCGGTGACGCCAGCGCGGTGCGGCGAGCGGGCTACATGGCGATGCTGCTCGGCATTGCGTTCATGTCTGCGATGACGCTGACTGTCATCTGCGGTCGATTCACGATCGCAACCCTCTTCCTCGGCGAAACGTCCGATGCGACGACACACCTGACCGCAACGCTGCTGCTGATCGGCTCGACGTTCTTCATTGCCGACGGCATCCAGACTGTCGCAGCCGGTGCGCTCCGCGGACTCAACGATACGCGCATGCCGTTGCTGTTCGCCACGATCAGCTACTGGCTGGTCGGATTTACCTGTGCGGCGCTGTTTGGATTTCATACGCCGCTTAGCGCGCGCGGCGTGTGGATCGGCTTGTCCTGCGGGACCGCGGTCTATGCGATGCTCCTGGTCAACCGCTTCCGCCTGTTGTCACGCCGCGCCCTGCCGGCGCCGCCTCACGACTACTGACTGCTAGAACCATTTCCGTTCCGATGGAATCGAAACCGGGCTCCAGATTCTTGGGTTGACGCGTTTTATTGACGCGAACCGGCATCCACTTCGCTCGAAAAACGCTCTAATTGATCTCCGGGGGCTCTTCGGCGGCTCTCGCCGTGGACGTGGACCGTTCGACCCATTCAGACACGCATCGCTCGAGGTCCTTCAAATTCTGCCGCATCTGCTCGAGCGAGAAGCCGAGCGCAAAAAAACGCTCGGTCATGTCCCCCGGCAATCCACGCGTCAGCCCCTCACTCCGCATCGCCGCGACCTCTGCCGCATAGGCCTCGAGCGCTGTTTGTACGGGCCAGATCGCCGGCGCGCCGGCGCCGAGCCGCAACGCCTCGGCCGACGATTTCAGATAGCCGCTCATGGTTTCGCTGAGCCTTGCAAGCGGCTGTGCGAGCCGCGCTTGCAGGTTGATCGGCAGCGGCGTCACGGTCGCCCGCCCGATCATCACGACGTCATGCCGCAGCCGCAGCGTCGTTCGCAGCAGCGGTCCCGGATCCGGCCCGTGCGATAGTTTTGCCGACCGCTCGCGTTCAGCCTCCACACCGATCGCGTTCAACCCATTGATGGCTTGTCCGATGCCGTCCTGAAGGGCGTGAAGCGCATCGTTGTCGCGGCCACGCGTCAGGCCCGCCAGCAATTCCTGGACCGCATCCGCAAGCAGATCCAGCACGCGCGCCGAGTTGATGCGGATCTGGCTGTAGGCGCGCGAGGGTAGCACCAGAAACGATACCAGCAGACCGGTGATCGCTCCGACCGCCACCTCCAGGATGCGGTCGACAGCGGACTCGAACGGCGACATCTGCCCCATCGTTGGCAGCAGCAGCACGATGATCGCGGTCACGGTCGCGACATTGAGGCCCGGATTGATTGCGGCCACGAACGCCAGCGGCGCCACCGCGAGCACCAGTACGGCGAGCAGGCCTGCTTCCCCATGATGCGGGACCAGGATCGCGATGGCCCCGCCGTAGATGGCGCCGCCGATGGTGCCGATCAGATAGTCGCGCGTTGCCTTCAACGAACGTCCGACGCTCATCTGCGTTACGATGATCGACGTCAGCACCGCCCATAGCGGTAACCGCAAATGCAGCGCGATCGCCACCGCAAGCGCCGCGAACGCGGCAGCCGTGACCCGGATACCCAGGCCCATTTCGACTTTTCGCGACCACAGCCGTATCGCCGTGCGTTTCAGGAATGAGGTCATGCGCCGCAAGGTTGGGTTATCGGGGCCTTCTGACGTTAAAGCCGGTCGCGCATCATTCCGCAACAGCGGGGCGCGGCGGGCGGAGCAATTGTACTCCTGATTTCGGCCGCTTTCGCGGAACTTCCGCAGGTGTCCGGGGTTGCGTTACGTGACCATCAACAACATCAACCCTGACGACGAGACCAAGGTGGCTCTGGCGCGCGCGTTCGACGTCGCGTGGACGCGTTTCATTGAACTCGAAGGCGCCGAAGCGGCAACCGAAGACAATCGCAAACGTCTCGCGGCGCGGATTGTCGCGCTGGCGAAATCCGGCGAAACCGACGAACAAAAGCAAAGCGAGACGGCACTGATTTATCTCCGCGTCCTCGCCGAAGCCGCGCGTCTCGGCGCGCGCAACCGCAACGTGACCGCGCTGCGCGCGGAACTCCCGTTCGATGAACACGGATATTCCTTCGCCCCGGAAACCGTGACAGCCATGACGACCGCGCTCAATCTATGCCTCGATGAGTTGCCGCTCCGCATTCCGTCCAACGCCTTGAAGCTGTTATCGGCCAGCATTCTGGATGCGGCGTCCCGGGGCGAGCGCGATCCCCATCGGTTGCACCTTCATGCGCTCAAGGCGCTGAAAGCCCGATAGCTATTCATTCCAGCCCTTTTCATTCCAGCCTTGCAGCTACCTGACTTGAACCCGTCGCGCGGGACGAATAGCGTGCCGTGCTGAATTCGGGGAAACCGCTTATGTCTCAAGAAACCGCAACGCTCGCCGCTTACGTCGCCAACCTTAAATACGACGACATCCCGCCGCAGGTTCTCGAACGCGCCAAAGTGCTGACGCTGGATTTCCTCGGCAGCGCGGTGCGCGCGCGGCGCGACGCCGAGTCCACACCCTCGCTGCTGAAAATGCTTGAGGCACTCGCATTGGATGGCAACGGCCAGTCCACGGTGTTCGGCGACAGCAGGACCTGGACCCCCGCGGTGGCGGCGCTGCTCAACGGCGCGCTCGGCCATTCGCTTGATTTCGACGATACTCATGCGGATTCTTCGCTGCATCCGAGTGCGCCCGTGGTGCCGGCCGCCTTTGCCATCGGCGAGATGGTTGGCGCGTCCGGGCGCGATGTGTTGACCGCGATCGTCGCGGGCTATGAGGTGTGCTGCCGACTCGGCAATGCACTCGATCCGACCTCGCACTACGCGCGCGGATTTCATCCGACCGCAACCGCGGGCACATTTGGCGCGGCAGCGGCCGCCGGAAAGCTGTTCGGGCTCTCGAAGGACCAGATCATCGCGGCGTTCGGCGTCTCGGGAAGTCAGGCGGCAGGTTCGCTGCAATTCCTCGTCAACGGCGCCTGGAACAAGCGCTATCAGGTCGGCGCCGCAGCCATGAACGGCGTGATCGCCGCGACCCTGGCACGCGACGGGTTTATCGGGTCGACCGAATCGGTGGAAGGCAAGCACGGACTTTTGGTCGGCTACAGCGACGACGCCCATCCCGACAAGGCGGTGGCCGGCCTCGGCAAGGTCTACGAGACCATGAAGATCGGCGTAAAGCCGTATCCGAGTTGCCGTTACACCCACGCCGCGCTCGACGCCATCATCGCAATGCGCCGCGAGCACAATCTGACGCCGGACCAGATCACGCGCGTCGAGATCGGACTGCATCGCAACGGCATCACGCTCACGGGTGACGCCGCCACCAAACGCCATCCGACCTCCATCGTCGGCGGGCAGTTCTCGATGTTCTTCACCGGCGCGGTCGCACTCGATCAGGGCCGCTTCGGCTGGGACGATTACGAGCGGCTCGGCGACGCAGCCATCGATACGTTGGCGGACCGTTTCGACGTGGTGCAGGACGACCGTCTCGAAAACGGTCGCACCCATCCGTTCGGCGCCCGCGTCAGCATCACGACCGACGACGGCGTGCATGAGCGACTGTTCGCCGATCCTTCCGGCGAACCGGCGTCGTTCCCCGACGCGCAGGCGATGCAGCAGAAGTTTCTGACGCTGGCGCGTCCGGTTCTCAACAAACGCGCCGACCAATTGGCTGACGCCATTCTCTCGCTGGAAAAATTTGATCGGATCGCAGCCGCGACGGAACTCGGTCGCCAGTAACTGGACAGCTTCTCTGCGGTCACATTCTCGTGGCAAGTAGTCCCGATTTCGGGCACGTGAACCATATTCCTGACATGTATGAACCAAACTCGTGTTTTAGGAACCAATGCTCGCGGGCCGCGTTCTGCTCTGCGTGAAGGGGACGTTGGTGTCGTGATGCCGGTTTTTCGTTATTTTCTGGTCATGGGTTGCTGCCTGCTCGGTCTGATTGCGGCGGCCGGATGGATATGGCCCAATACTCCTCTACCGGGAAGTGCACAAACGCCCGTCGCTTACGCAAGCGCCGGGTCGGTGTCGGCGAGTTCCGATCCTGCAAAGTTAAATTCGGCGAACCCTAATTCAGACAACCTTGGTTCCCTCGCTGACTGGCGGCGATCCGAAGATCGGCTCGACCGCAAGAAGCATGACCAGGCCATTGTCTATCCGGACGTCGCGACCCTCGCTCCCACCGCCGACCGTCTGCAATGGGAACGTCAGTTGCGCTATCTGCCTGAAGATCATCGCTACGAAGCGCGGGCGGAAATGCCGAAGGCAACGTCCAAGACGATCGAACTCCCAAAGGTCGCGGAGAAAAAAGCACCGGTTCACAGGCGCGTCGCGCGGATAGAGGCCTATCCCAGGATTGCTGCAAACGTCGACCGGCAATCGCGGCCAATTGTCGCCCGCAACAACAGCTGGGATCCGTTCGGCCTGTTCGACTGAGCAAGCTTGCCAACGAGGTCGAGAGCCAATTCGCGGCGTTATCTGAGAAGCCATCGGAATGCGCGGCGCAATTCGCCGCCGCCGTCGCGATCATACCAGCGGCCATGCGCCAGAACGATCCGCTCGGGATTCCAGCCAATCATAGTCTCGACGGCCGCCTTCAGCCCCGCCTTGTCGGGGTAGGAGATGCGCATGTCGCGCGGCATCGCCCCATCCGGATCCTGTGCGCCGCCGAACCGCGTCAACCAGCGCATGAGAAATGAATTCAGTTTTCGCGGCTCGAAATTCTCGATCAGGTCGGTCAGCACCAGTGTCCGGCTGGCGCGATGGAAGAAGACGACTTCCGTCATGTAACTTCCTTCGATGGGAAGCGTGGCGATCTCTCCGTCCCAGGCATAACCCCGGTCGTGGTCCAGCGGGCGGCAGTCAAAATCGATGCGATGGCCTGCCTGTTCGCGAATGCGCGGGGCGAGATAGACTTCGGCCTCCGGAAAGGCCGCGTGCCAATCCGGAATCCACCAGTAGTGGATTCGATTCGGCCCGACGATCCAGCGCGGGCGGCCGATGCCTTCGATTTCCGCCTTCAGTCCGGCCGTCAGCGCTGTCGGCGAATGGATCAGTAGTTCGCTCCCGATGCGGATGACTGTCATCCGGGTTGGAAACGGCATCTTCAGTAACGGTGGACCGAACCGGATCACCGGACCGTCGACGACCCACACATTGTCCGCCACACGCTTAAGCGTGTCGAGCGGCGGATAGGCGGCGAGTGAATCCGATTCCATGATGCGACCGGTCATAAGACGTGACCATCAGGTCAACTCCTCCGCACATCGAACCGTTCCCTGCGCCCTGTCGTGCAGCGATATTGGCTTCGATGATCGAGATCAGCCTTCGATGATAATGAAGTCGGCTTCCGAATATTTTTGGCGAATTGCCTTTGCCGCCTGATATTCCGGGCTGTGATAACACGCCTTCGCGGTGGCGAGGTCCTTGAACTCGACCACCACGTTGCGGTCGCGCGAGGTGCCTTCCATCGAATCAAATGCGCCGCCGCGCACGATGAAGTTGGCTCCGAACTTTTCAAACGCGGGTTTCGCCGCGGCAAGATACTCAGGATAACGTTCCTTGTTGTGGACCGACACGCGCACGACCCAGTAGCCTTTCGACATATTCAAATTCTCCGGTTGATGCAGCCTTGTATCAAAACGTCCCGCCGAATGCGCTCCAACTTTATGATGCGATCCAGCGGTTTCGTCTGGTCATCCAGAGGTCCGCGGTATGGCCGAACAACTCGATCTCGCGGCGTTTTTCCGCACCGAGGCGTTTTGCAACGCCTTGCGAGGCGATGTTCTCGCGGTCGATGCAGTGCACGATCTCGTCGATGTCGAAGTTTTCAAAAGCCCAGCCGACCGCGGCCCGAGCAGCCTCGGAAGCATAACCATTGCCCTGCGCGTCCGCCGCGATGCCCCACCCGATCTCAAATCCCGGCCAGTTCGGCGGCGACCACGGCCCCACCCGGCCGATGAATCGGCCCGTCGCCTTTTCCTCGACAGCGAACATGCCAAATCCGTGGAGCGCCCAGTGCCCGGCCATGACGACCGCATGGCGCCAGCCCATCATCTCGTCGACGACTGGCTTGCTGTCGACCGTGATGAATCGCGCAACGCCGGGATCGGCCAGCATCGCGCTGTAAGGCTTGATGTCGGCGGCGATCCACTGCCGCAGGATCAGACGCGGCGTCTCGACGACGGGGCCTTGGATATGGGCCAGCGTGGCATTTGGCTTCAGTGGAATATTCATCCGTTTATCTCCGGCGTCATCCTTCAAATTCCAGTCGTCCCCGGGCACGCGGGGACCCATACGCCGTGTCGCCGATGTTCTGATTGGCATAGCATACCGTTTGAATTGCCGTGCCATCAACGCTAACGTCAGGGATTATGGGTCTCCGCGCCCATGCGCATTTGCGCACCAGGCGGGGACGACGCTGAGAGCTGCCGTTGCAGAATTGGAATTCCAAAGAGTCTTCATGAGCTGGCAACCCTCCAACGATCCGATCCTCGGCGATCCCCTCACCTGCGATGCGCTGGAGCTCGTGCCACGCACCCGCGACCTCGGCGACGGATTTGCCGTGCGCCGCGCGCTGCCGCACGGCAAGCGGCAGATGGTCGGCCCCTTCATCTTCTTCGATCATTTCGGGCCGGTGCAATTCGTCTCCGGCAAGGGGATGGACGTGCGGCCGCATCCGCATATCGGGCTCGCGACCGTCACCTACCTGTTCGACGGCAGCATCATGCATCGCGACAGCGAGGGCAATGTTCAGGAAATCCAGCCCGGCGCCATGAACCTGATGACGGCGGGGCGCGGTATCGCGCATTCGGAACGCACGCCTGACGTACAGCGCGCGAACGGACAGAAGATGCTCGGTCTGCAAAGCTGGATCGCGCTGCCGGCCGGGCGGGAGGAGATCGCGCCGTCGTTCCAGCACTATGGCGCGGACAGCCTGCCGATGGTGCAGGACACGGGATTCACCGCGCGCATCATCGCCGGCAGTTCGTTCGGCGCGACGTCGCCGGTAGAGATGGTGTCGCCGTGGTTCTACGCTGAAGTCAGCCTCGACGCGGGCATGAGCGTGCCGCTCGACGCGGACCACGAGGAACGCGCGATCTATGTCGTCGACGGCGAGATCGAGATTGCCGGCGACCGCCACGAAGCGCCGCAACTGCTGATCTTCCGCCCCGGCGATCGTATCACCGTGCGCGCAACAAAGCCGGCACGGATGATGTTCCTCGGCGGCACGGCGCTGGAAGGACCGCGCCATATCTGGTGGAATTTTGTCTCCTCGAGCCAAGAGCGGATCGAGCAGGCCAAACAGGACTGGAAAACCGGCCGTTTCGCACATGTCCCGCAAGAACACGAGTTCATTCCGCTGCCGGAGTAATCTATTCTCCGCAGCCTCTCTCCCTTGCCGCCACGCACGCCGCTGGCGCTCTGAAAGCCTGATCAATGACCCCGATGCTCGCGAGCGACCTTCCCTTGCCACGTCTCGGCCGCGGCAAGGTCCGTGACATCTATGATGCCGGCAACGAGCGCTTACTGCTGTTGACGACCGACCGGATCAGCGCGTTCGACGTTGTCATGGCCGAGACCATCCCGATGAAGGGCGCGGTGCTGACCCAGATCAGCGCGTGGTGGTTCAAAC
>JAFEFK010000094.1 GCA_018240625.1 Pseudomonadota bacterium | reverse complement strand
ATGCCGGAGCAGACACTCGCGCCCCCCCCCTTTGCAATATCAGGCGGAACCACCCTCA
The DNA here is from genome assembly GCA_018240625.1 of Pseudomonadota bacterium. GTDB lineage: Bacteria > Pseudomonadota > Alphaproteobacteria > Rhizobiales > Xanthobacteraceae > Nitrobacter. Next base: position 3,440 of record JAFEFK010000094.1, on the reverse strand, counting down.
GGACATCATCTTCAAGCACCTGCGCGCCGCCCGCGCGGCTGGCAATCTTTTCTCCGGCTGCCAGCGGCATCGGCAAAACGTCGCGCAAATTCTGCCACTCCTGCCATGGCCGATCGGCCCGGATCGGTTCCTCCAGCCAGGCAAGTTCGAACTCCGAAAAAGGCTGTGCTATCTTCAACGCTTGCGCCGCAGACCACGCCTGATTGGCATCGGCCGCCAGCAAACCTTTGCCAACCAGCCTACGCAGCGCTGCAAGATTTGCGCGATCCTTGCCGGGTTCGAATCCGACCTTGAGCTTCAATGCACGATGGCCCCGGCGCAGCGCCGCCTCGGCCATCTGTTCCGATCCTGTTGGATTGATCCCGCTGGCGTAGACTCTGATCGTGTTGCTGTCGCCGCCGAGCAGTTTCCAGAGCGCCGTCTCTCGACGCCTCGCATAGAGATCCCATACGGCGAGATCGATGCCCGAGATCGCTTGCGCGAACGGTCCCTGCTCTCCGGATTGCAGTGCGAGGACCGACGTGCCCTGCGTCAGCCGTTCGAAAACGTCGGAAGGCTCCACAAAAGCGACGCCACAAATGGCGGGTGCCAGCACTTCATTGATGAGGCGCGCACGATGCTCGGCGCCGGACGAGGGAAAATTCGACCAAGCCTCGCCCCATCCGACGTGCCCGTCTGCATCTTCGACGCGAACGAAGACCGCAGGCCTGTTTAACATCCGTCCAAAAGACGTCACGACGGGCGTCGATAGCGGATAGCGATAGCAAAGGGCCTGAGCACTGCGGATAGTAAAGGAAAGCGATGCCATCGATGAAATCCAGAGCGCCTGCGAAGCGGGTTCGCGCCTCTTGTATGGTCATCCTATTTATAATATGACTTGCATTATCGCAACTGCAATTACGCCGGAAGCATCGAATGAACGGAAGTGTCGTGAGGCGCTTTTTATTGGGACTCACGCCGTGGGCGGCCGCGATCCTCATCTGGTACGGCGTCCGCTGGAGCGGTTTGGTCAACCCGTCTCTTATTCCAGCGCCGCATCAGGTTGCGCAGAAATTCGTCGAATTACTGCTGCACGAAAATCTGCTGCTCGACATCTATGTGTCCAGTCAGCGCGTCTTTCTGGGCGTCATTCTCGGCATTCTCGCGGCGGTCCCGGTGGGGTTTCTTCTCGGGTGGTACAAATCGGCGCGAACCTTCGCCGATCCGATGATCAATTTTTTCCGGGCGTTGCCGCCAATCGCGCTGATCCCGCTTGTCATCGTCTATTTCGGTGTCGATGAGGTCGCAAAGCTCGTGATCCTTTTCTATGCCTCGTTTTTCTCGGGCGTCATCGTAATGTATGAAGGCGTTTCCCAGATCACACCGCTCTATATTCGTGTCGCGCAGACCCTCGGTGCCGGCGAACTTGAGATCTTTCGCAAGGTCATCATTCCGCTGACCGTACCGCATATCCTGACCGCCCTACGCGTAGCCCTGGGTGTGGCATGGGCCACCCTGGTGGCGTCGGAATTGATCGCGGCGCAGCGGGGACTTGGCGCGATGATCCAGAACGCGTCGACCTACTTCCTGCTCGACGTTATCTATGTCGGCATCATCTGCATCGGATGCATCGCGCTGCTGATGGACACCATCTTGCGGAAAATCAGCGCACGCCTGCTGGTGTGGCAGGAGCGAGTGACGACATGACCGCGGCACCTTCCAAACCCAAGCGTGCGCAGTTTGACCATGTATCACTGGCCTTCAATACGCCAAAGGGTTCGTTGCAGGTCGTGGAGGACGTAACTTACGACATCAACGACGGCGACTTCATTGCGGTTATCGGTCCGTCCGGATGTGGCAAGACGACGATGATGAGCATGCTGGCCGGTTTTCAGAAGCCGACTACGGGCCGCGTACTCTTCGATGGCGCTGATGTCAGAGGTCCTGGACCCGAGCGTGGCGTAATTTTTCAGGAATACGGCGTGTTCCCCTGGCTGACCGTGAAGCAAAACATTGCGTTCGGACTGCAACTGAAAGCCAATCGGGTCCCGGTTGCGGAGCGTGACGCAATCTGCGCCCACTATCTCGAACTGATGGGGCTCGCAGATTTCGCGAACTCCTATCCGAAACATCTCTCCGGCGGCATGCGACAGCGGCTCGCAATCGCCCGTGCCTACGCGGTGAAGCCGCAATTCCTTCTTATGGACGAACCGTTTGGGGCACTCGACGCACAGACGCGGGCGAACATGCAGACACTGCTGCTGCAAGTGCTCGCGACCGAAGGCAAGACGGTCATGCTCATCACCCACTCCGTCGAGGAGGCTATCTATCTCGCTTCGCGGATCGTGGTGGTGACGGCGCGGCCGGCTCGCATCAGAGAGATCATCGACGTTCCCTTTAGCTATCCGCGCGACGAGTCGATTCAGGAGCGCCCCGAATTCGGCGAATTACGAAGTCACATCCGCGAGCTCGTCATGCGGGAGTACCTCGCGCAGCAGGCCCAGATGCGACCGGTGTCTTTTTCGGAATAATCCAAAACAAGAGGGAGGATACTACCATGGATCGACGACAATTCCTGACCACGACCGGTGTTGCGCTGGGAAGCCTTGCGATTGGTGCGCCGGCCATCGCGCAATCCAAGACGAAAGTTCGCGTCGGCTATCTGCATACGGTTGCCGTGGATGGCCAGATCTGGACGGGCCTCGATCGCGGCACTTTCGCCAAGCAGGGCCTCGATCTGGAAATGCGCCAGTTCAACACGGGCCTCGAGATTTTTCAGGCCTTGATCGGCGGAAGCCTGGATGTGCTCGCAACCGGCGCGGTGCTCTCGAATTTTCCGGCTCGCGGACAGGGCAAGGTATTTCTGATCAATGACATCGAAGTGGCTACCGCCCAGCTCTGGGTACGCTCCGATCAGGGGATGAAATCCTTCGCAGACCTGAAGGGAAAGCGGATCGCGACCGCTATCGGCACGACCGCGCACGTGTTTCTCGACAAGGCGCTACGCGCCAACAAGATCGACCCCAAGGAGGTTGAGCTTGTGAATCAGAATATGTCGGCGGCAGTCACCGCGTTCATTTCGGGTGCGGTCCCCGCGGTCGCGCTTTGGGTACCCTTCAATGTCACGGTGCGTGACAAGGTTCCGGGCGCCGTAAAGCTCGCCGACGCGTCGGCTTACTATCCGGAAGCCGCGATCATCGGCGGCTGGGCGGCCGCCAACACCTATTATGAGAGCGAGGCAAACAAGGAGACGCTCACCAAGCTGATCAAAGGGTGGGCCGAGGCCAACGACTACATCGTCGCGAACCCCAAAGAATCCATGGCGGCCTTGCAGAAGAACCATTACAGCCAGACCCCGATGGCGGACATCGACGAGTCCTTCAAGGCGCAGAAGATGTTCACCGCCGGCGAATGGAAGGTGAAGTACGCCGACGGCACGGTCACCAAGTGGCTGCAGCAGT
>JAFEFK010000949.1 GCA_018240625.1 Pseudomonadota bacterium | reverse complement strand
GTCGCCATGACATCAGGGAGCTGGCTCGGATTATGCCGCAGACCGCCCTTCTCGGAAATGCCGGCCGGCCAATGCACGATGAACGGCGTGGCGATACCGCCTTCATGAACCCAGTGCTTGTACAGCCGAAAGGGCGTGTTCGACAGGTTCGCCCACGCCGTGCCGTAGCTCTGATAGGTATCTTCGCCGCCGGGCATCAGGGATCGATCGTTACCGAACCGGACGGGTTTGCCCGCGCGCGTCTTCGCCTTGGCGATCATGAGTTGATCGACCAACTCGCGCGCGGTCACGCCTTCCGGAATGTCTTCCGCGCACGCACCGTTATCCGACAGGAAGATGATCAGCGTGTTGTCCATCTGGCCGGTTTCCTCGAGACTCCTGAGGATGCGTCCGATGCCCTGGTCCATGCGGTCGATCTGCGCCGCATAAACCTCCATGCAGCGCAGCGTCCATTCGCGCTGCTCGGCATCGGTCCACGGCGGCTGGGTTGGATCACGATCCGTCAATTGCCAGTTCGGGTGGATGATCCCGTCGTCGACCAGCCGCTTGAGGCGCTGTTCACGGAGCCGATCCCAGCCGGCGTCGAACCGTCCCTTGTATTTTGCGATGTCCTCGTCGTGGGCGTGAAGCGGCCAATGCGGCGCGGTATACGCGACATACTGGAAGAAGGGCGCGTTAGGATGGTTCGCCTTGTGCTGGCGGATATAGGCTGCGGCCTGGTCGCTGATTGCGTCGGTGTAGAAGAACGACGGATCGCTCTCGGCTTCGTGCTCGATATTGGCGTTGCCACGTGTCAGCGTATTCGGATTATAGAAGCTGCCGGCGCCGATAATCGTGCCATAGAAGTGGTCGAAGCCGCGCTGCAGCGGCCACGCGTCCGTAGGCTCTGTCAGGCTGCTCGCGATATGCCACTTGCCGCTGAGATAGGTCGTGTAATTCTTCTGCTTGACGACTTCTGCAATCGTCACGCAGCTCTTGTTCAGGTTGCCGGCATAACCCTCCGGCCCGTTGCTGTAGGTCAGGATGCCGATGCCGGTCTGATGCGGGTGCAGACCGGATAACAGCGAAGCGCGGGAGGGACTGCATCGCGCGGTGTTGTAGAACTGCGAGTAGCGCAGACCGTTGGCAGCAAGACGATCGAGGTTGGGCGTCTGGATTTCGCCGCCGTAACAGCCGATGTCCGAAAATCCCATGTCGTCGTTCAGGATCAGCAGGATATTGGGGCTACCGGTTTTTGCGCCGTTGGGCATTTTGTGTCCTCGTTTTTGTCATGCGGTCTTGTCAGGAATGGCGGCGCGTCAGGCTGATGCTGAGGCGGAAATAGTTTGGCAGGTAGATTGCGCGCAACAATTCAAGCGCCCGCCCGTCCTCGCCGAACGTGACGCGCTCAATGGAAAGTAGCGGCGAGCCCATCTTGACGCCGAGCAGTTTGGCGCTGGCCGCGTCGGCAAGATCGGCACCGATCATCTGCTGCGCGTCCTTGATAGCCAAGCCGAGTTCGTCCTCGAATACGCGATACATGATGATGGAAATGAGGTCGCGTTTCTCAAGCTCCAGTCCGATATCGGGGGGATAGAAGGCGTGTTCGATGGCGATCGGCGTTTCATCGGCAAGCCGCACGCGCTTGAGCTGCCAGACCGCCCGCTCGCGCAGTTGGTCACGGACCCCGGCATCGTGCCGATTGGTCATTCCCTGCTGCAGGATTTTCGCGCCGGCCTTGTATCCGGCGTCGCGGATGGTTTCGGAAAAGCCCATCAGGCGTCCGACCCAGTTTTCCGGCTGGTTCGACCGCAGGAAGGTGCCGCGCCCGCGGGAGCGGGCGAACATGCCCTCGTTGACGAGGGGGGCGATTGCATTGCGGATCGTGATGCGGCTGACGCCGAAGTGACGGCCAAGCTCGGCTTCCGTCATCAATCGTCCCGTCTCGTCGATCAGTTCGCCTTCACGGACCTGCCGGCGTATCGCGTCGCGAATCTGCATATGCAGCGGTAGCGATGCTTCCGCTGCGCTGCCATTGGCGAGCGCTGGTCTTTTTTTGTGCGCATTCACGGGCATGACGTCAGAGGCGCTTTCTCGTTGCTGGGTCGAACAGGTGAATATCTTGCGGGCGAGCCGTGACACAGATCGTGTCGCCTTCGCGCGGCACGTCGTGATCACCGACGCGCATGCGTATCGATGTTCCGTCGCAGTCGAGATCGAGTACGGCGGTGTCGCCCAGATCCTCGATGAGATCCACCCGCGCTTTAAGCCCGTCAGCCGCGATGTGCAGTGAGCCCGGCCGCAGCCCGACGATGACCTCCCGTTCGCCGGGAATCGCTGCCGTGGTCTTGAGGCGATGGCCTGCGATCAAAACGTCGCCGTCGGCATAGTGCGCCGGAATGAGGTTCATGGGTGGATTGCCGATGAATCCTGCGATGTCGATCGAGTTCGGGCGGGCGAACACGTCCGCAGGCGTGCCGACCTGCTGGATTTCGCCGGCCATGAAGACCGCCATGCGATCCGCCAGCGTCATTGCCTCTTCCTGATCGTGCGTGACGTAGACGGCGGTCACTCCGAGCGATCGCTGCAGCTTCTTCAACTCAGCCCTGGTCTCGAGCCGCAACTTTGCATCAAGATTGGAGAGCGGTTCATCGAGCAGGAACAGGCGGGCCTTTCGTACGATCGCGCGCGCGAGCGCGCAGCGCTGCTGTTGGCCGCCCGACAACTGGCCTGGTTTGCGGTCGAGAAGATGTTCGATCTTTACCTTGCGTGCTGCATCCTGCACCGCGGGGCCGATCTTCGCTTTCGGCAACTTGGCCATTTCAAGGGGGAAGGCGATGTTCTCCGCAACCGTCATGTGTGGGTACAGCGCGTAGCTCTGGAACACCATGGCGATGTCGCGGTCACGGGCGTCGGTAAAGGTCACATCCTTGTCGTCGATGAAAACCCGGCCCGCGGTCGGTGCGTCCAGGCCGGCCAGACTGCGCAGCGTCGTACTCTTGCCCGAGCCGGAGGGGCCGAGCAGCGCAAAGAATTCACCCGGCTTGATGTCGAAGCTGACGCCCCTCAGTGCAGCGAACTCGCCGTGCATCTTGACGATATCGCGAAAACTGACCTGACCGCGACCGCTCATCGGCGTCCTCCGCCTTTGACTGCGCCGACTGTCAGTCCCTTCACAATGTGCTTCTGTGCGACGACGCCGAGAACGACCACTGGCAACATGGCGAGCACCGAGACCGCTGCGAGCTTGGCCCACAGCGTCTGCTCGACGGATACGAAATTGAACATGGCGACCGTCACGGGGCGTACGGTGTTGCCACTCAGGACTACGGCGAACAGAAACTCGTTCCACGCATTGAGGAATACGAATACGATCGTCACGGCGACGCCGCCACGAACCTGCGGAATGATGATGCGCCACAGCGTGCGCAGCCGGCTCGCGCCATCGAGATACGCGGCTTCCTCCATCTCGAAGGGAATGTCTTCGAAATAGGACACCAGCAGCCAGATCGCGAAGGGTAGCGAGAACGACAGATAGATCAGGATGATACCCTGATAGGTGTCGATCCAGCCGATATTCCGCAACACTAGAAAATATGGGATGATGATGCCGACCGGCGGCAGCATCTGCGTTGCCAGCACATAGAAGCCTGCGAATTTTTTGCCGCGGAAGCGCAGCCGCGCCAGTGCATAGGCGGCCGGAATTGCCATCAGCATGGTCACAATCGTAGTGCCGACCGAAATGATCATGCTGGAAATAAGGTTGGGCAGGATCGATCCCGAGCCGAACAGCACGTCGCGATAGGCATCGAGCGTCGGCGAGAAGACGAGCTTGGGCGGGTAGGCGAGCACGTCGGAACCGGTCTTGAGCGAGTTCAGCACGCTCCAGATGATCGGAAAGGCCCAGGCGAGCAGAAACGCCAGCGAAATGCCGAGTACGGCGGTTGAGCGAAGGCGTCTCGCGCTCATTTCGCTCTCCGCAAAGCGAACAGAATGCCCGAAATGATAATCGTGACGATCAGGAGGGCGACCGCGAGCGCTGCGCCGTAGCCGATCGAAAGCTCGGTGAACGACTTTCGATAGGCGTAGAGATTGAGAATCTCGGTTGCGGTGCCCGGTCCGCCCGCCGTCACAGTAAAGATCGCCGCGAACGCGGTCAGCGCAACCATGGTCCGCATGATGACGACCATGACGATGGCCGGACGAAGCAGCGGCAGGGTGATCCGCCGGAAGCGCTGCCACGCGGATGCGCGATCGAGGCGCGCGGCCTCATAGATATCTTCAGGCAGCGAGGCCAGCGACGCGAGCAGCACCATGAAAGCGAATGGCGTCCATTGCCAGGTGTGGATCGCGATCACCGACACCATAGCAAGGACGGGATCGCCGAGCCAGTTCTGGCTACCGAGGCCGGCGTTGATCGAGAGGAAGTCGACGATGCCGAATTCCGGCGCCAGCATGAACGTCCGCCAGATCATGCCGACCACCGCCGGCGAGAGCACGACCGGCAGGATTGCGATCAACCTGAACCATCCCTGGCCGCGCTTCATGTCCATGACAAGCAGCGCGAGCGCCAATCCGATCACGACCTGAAGCGCTACTGTCGAGCCCGTATAGACCAGGCTGACCAGCAGCGACGACCAGAAGCGCTCGTCGCTGAGCAGCACCCGATAGTTCTCGAAGCCGACGAAGCCGTTCGTGAACGGCATCGCGAGGTCCATCCGGAACGCACTCGTCCAGATCAGGAACATCAGCGGAAACGTCGTCGTGGCGAGAAGCGCGAGAAACGCCGGTGCGAGCAAAGCGGCCGCAAACCGGCGTTCGCGCAGCGCCAGCGCGTCGCCGTAATCGGTGGAAGCGGCTTCGCTTCCTGTTCCGGCCGCCGCGATCGCTGATGGGGCCATGGATCAGCCGCGCATCATCGGCTCGATGCGACGCTGCGCCTCGTCAAGGGCGGCTTTGACCGTAACCTGACCGGACAGAGCTGATTGGATCGCGGTCGCCATGGTATCGCCAATCGCCGGCCACTGCGGCACGCGCGGCCGCCAATCGACATCGGTGTCGTGCTGCAGGGCGTCCATCGTTGCTTCGACGAAATTGGGGCCAAAACCGTTCATCAGCTTGATGTAGTCGGGATCCTTCCAGATCGAAGTACGATTGACGCCAGCGCGCTTGGTTGGACCCGCGAAGCGATGTGCGGTGCGCGCTTGCGTCTCGGCGCTCGCGGCCCACTGGATGAATAGCCATGTCGCCTTCTTCTTCTTGTCCGGCAACGCGGCGTTGATCGGAAAGCCCCAGTTCCAGATCGAGGTCGTGCGTTTGCCCGAAGGTCCCTTCGGCCATCGCGCGTAGGCAACCTTGCCGATGACCTTGGACTTTTCAGGATTGTTGATGACGGACGCCGAGGAATGCGCGTCGATGTAGCTTGCAACTGTCCCTTGCGAGAATGCGTCGGCGATGTCGGGCCAGTTCCAGTTCGCAGCCGCAGTCGGCGCATATTTTTTCATGACGTCGACATACCAGGCCAGCGCGGCCTCGGCTTCAGGCCCGTTGACGGTCAACTTTCCGCCCTTCATCCAATCGCCGCCGAATTCGCGGAAGATCGATGGATAGATGTACATGTTCTGGCCGGCGCCCGCGACTCCGCGCAAGGCTGCGCCCCAGATGCGATCATTCGGGGCGTTCAGCGCGGCCGCATTGGCGACATAAGCCTCGAGCGTATCCGCAGGCTTCAATCCCTTGGCGTCGTACAGATCCTTTCGATAGACCTGAATGGTGACTTCGCCGTCATAGGGCATGCCGTAGAGCTTGCCGTTGATGCCGTTGGCGCTTCGCCAGGCGGGAATGATGTCATCGACGTTGAACCACGCCGAGTCCGTCAGCGATTTATCGTTCAGATACGTGTCGAGGGGTTCAACCCATTTGTTCGCGGCATATAGCGCATAGTACATCGGATCGGCCGCATGCGTTGCGTAGGTGCCGGTCTTCGACGTCAGGTCGATGACGCTCTTCTGCCGGATCTGCGCCGGTGGAATCTTTTCAAACCGGACATCGATCCCGGTCAGTTCTTTGAACTGAGGCGCCAACGCGATGAGGTTCTCGAAATAGCTGGCCGGAATGACCGCGACCGTGATGGTCTCGCCTTTTGTCTGCTGCCAGTCGATCTTCGCGGACTTGTACGGCGAGAGATCGGCGTCCTGCGCCGCGGCTTGCCGAAGAACCGCGGGCGCGAACGTTGCCAGCGCGGCTGCGGCAGTTCCTGTCTTGAGAAGCGTTCGTCGTGTCGGCGTGAATGACGTCATACTGTCCTCCCAAAATCCGGTCATGAGATGCCGGGCTTAGTTAGGACATTTGCTCAAATGTTATAACATGTCAATCGGAGACCACGATCATCGGCGCAAACGGCGCGGGCAAGTCGACCCTGCTGAAGCTGGTCGCCGGCCTCATTCATAAGCAGCGGCTGCCGCTCGGATGAGGTTCACGGCACCCCGAATGATGCCATGATGCGGTGCGCCCGGGTCAGATGCGGCGCGTCGAGCATGATGCCGTCGAGTTGTACCGCGCCCATGGTGCGGGATGCGAAGGCGGCGATGACCCGCTCGGCCCAGCGGCGTTCGTCGTCCGTGGGTGTAAAGCCGCGATTGATGATGTTGACCTGCGCGGGATGGATCGCGGCCTTGGCCGCAAATCCGTCGCGTCGTGCCGCGGCGACCTCGTAGCCAAGAGCGGCGCTGTCGCGAAAATTCGTGAATACGGCATCGATCGGAGTCACCTCGGCCGCGCGCGCAGCCAGCAGGCAGAGGTTGCGCGCCAGCGCGAACGGGCCAGTATAGCGTTCCTGTTCGTCGCGGTTGGCGGTAGCGCCGATCGCCGCTGACAGATCCTCGCCGCCCCACATCAGGCCGGTGAGGCGCGGATGGCGCCACGGCTTTGCCGCGAGCGAAAGCGTGGATGACGGCGTCTCCGTGCAGACGACGATGATCCCGGTCTTGCCCTGTCGCGCCAGCGGCTCATGGCGTTCGATGAGGTCGCCGAGCCGGATAACGTCATCCGGGCCGAGCGACTTCGGCAGCACCACGCCGTCCGGCGCGGCCGGAATCACTGCTTCGATATCTTCGCGGCACCAGGACGTATTGAGCGAATTGACGCGAACATAGTATTGGGGCCCGGCGCTCCGGGCTGTCAGCGCCTGCACCACCACATCGCGTGCCGCCAGCTTGGCGCCTGGATGAACCGCGTCCTCAAGATCGAGAATGACGACGTCGGCGGAACTCGCCGCCGCCTTGGCAATCATCATTGCCGAGCCGCCGGGCACGAACAGCAGCGAGCGCATCAGGCCGCCTTCGGCCGCTTGCGCATCAGTGCGGCGCGTTCGCAGGTCGCGACCACATCGCCGTTCTGGTTGATCATCTCGTGGTAGAAATTCACGATGCCTTCGTTGGGGCGCGACTTGCTTTCGCGCTTCGAGCGCACCGTGGTGCGCGCTTTGACGGAGGCCCCTTGGAATAACGGCTTCGGGAAACGCACATCGGTCATGCCGAGATTGGCGAGCGTGGTGTTGAGGGTAGTGTCGTTGACAGTCATGCCGATCAACAGGCCGAGCGAGAACAGGCTGTTGACCAGCGGCTTGCCCCATTCCGACTTCGCGGCGAAATGTGCATCGACATGCAGCGGCTGCACGTTCATCGTCAGCAGCGAGAACCACACATTGTCGGTCTCGGTGATGGTGCGGGACCATTCGTGATTGAACACCATTCCGTCCGTGAATTCTTCAAACCATAGACCTGCCATCAGAACTTCTCCTCAACCCCGATCGGTGAAATTTCGACCAGCACCGCCGCCGCCGGAACGGTATCGCCCACGTTGCAGCGGATCAGGCCGATGCGACCGGATATCGGCGCCCGCAGCGTGTGGATCAGCTTCATGGCTTCCATCTGCAGTACCGGTTCCCCCTTCTCCACGGTGTCGCCCAGCGCGACATGCAACTGGGAGACGACGCCGTGAAGCGGCGCTTCGATCGCGTTGCCGGATTTCTCCAGGTCATCACGTTCGCGCGGAATCTCGATGCGCAAACGAATGATCGCGGAGAGGGACATGCCTTCGCGTGCGATGCTAACGGTTGCGCCGTCGCGGCGGGCGACGAAGGGACGGCCTGACGCCGAGGCGAGTGTGATCGCACCGTTGACGACGACCGGCCGTCCGAGGTTGACCGGCACTCCCTCGATCTCGACCGTAATCCCGTCTCGGCCGACCAGCATGTCGGCGTCGACGTGGCCGTATTCGTCCTCCAGGTGCAGCGAGGCTTTGGCCGGCCGCACCGCCGAAGTGACGCGGATGGCGCTGCGGCGATTCCATGGATTAGTCCAGCTCGTAGCGGGCTCAGTGTCGTCGAGCTTCGCCCACACCACGCAGGCCGCCGCCCGTAACATGCGGAGTTCGACGGGATCCGGCGTCCATCCGCCTGGGAACGCGGTTTCGATGAAGCGCGTCGTCGCCTTGCCGTCGGCGAACAGCGGCTCCCGCGAAGCGTCGCGGAGGAAGGGCTGAATGGTAGGGACGCCGAGCAGCGTCAGCTCCGAAAGCCCATTGGTCAGCCGCGACAGCGCCGCCGCGCGATCGGTACCGTGGGCGATCAGCTTCGCGAGCATCGAGTCGTAATAGAGGCTGACCTGTGAGCCGGTCTCAATGCCGCTGTCGAAGCGCACGCCGTGCGGTGCTTCCACGGCGGACAGGCGGCCGGTTGCGGGCTGGAACGCAAGGTCGGCGCGTTCGGCCGCGATCCGGGCCTCGATCGCATGACCGCGGACGCGAATCCGCTCCTGCGGAAGCGGAAGCTTCTCGCCAGCCGCCGCCAGCAGTTGCCATTCGACCAGATCGACGCCGGTAATGAACTCGGTGACGGGATGCTCGACCTGAAGGCGGGTATTCATCTCCAGGAAGTACGGGCTGTCGCTGTCCTGATTCATGATGAACTCGACCGTTCCGGCGGAGTCGTAGTCGATGCTGCGGCCGAGCTTCAGTGCGGCGTCGAGCAGCGCGGCGCGAACGTGCTCGGGAAGGTTGGGCGCCGGCGCTTCTTCCAGGAGCTTCTGGTTGTTGCGCTGGACCGAGCAATCGCGCTCGAACAGGTGAAGCAGGTTTCCGGTGCGGTCGCCGGCGAGCTGCACTTCGAGATGGCGCGGATTGAGGATGAATTTCTCGAGCAGCACGGCGTCGTCGCCGAATGCAGCCTTGGCTTCGGCCCTGGCCGCATCGAGGGCCGCCTTGAAGTCGCCGGCCTCGTCGACACGCCGCATGCCGCGTCCGCCGCCGCCCGCGGATGCCTTGATCAGCACGGGAAACCCGATCCTGGCGGCTTCGCGCGCAAGCGTGGCTTCGCTCTGGTCGTCGCCGTGATAACCGGGGACGGTCGGCACGCCGGCCGCTTCGGCGATCCGCTTCGATTCGATCTTCGAGCCCATTTGCTCGACCGCACTCGCGGACGGTCCGATGAAAATGATTCCCGCGGCTTCGCAGCGTCGGACGAACGCGGCGTTCTCGGACAGGAAACCGTAGCCGGGATGGATGGCGTCAGCGCCGGTCTGCTTCGCGGCGGCGAGAATGGCGTCGATGTCGAGATAGCTAGCGCGCGCCGGCGGCGGGCCGATTCGCACAGCCTCGTCGGCAGTCTTGACGTGAAGGGCCTCGGTATCGGCATCGGAATAGACGGCGATGGTGCGGATGCCGAGCCGTGCGCAGGTCCGCATGACGCGAAGCGCGATCTCGCCGCGATTGGCAATCAGGACGGAACCGATGGGGCGGGGACTGAAGAGCAGCGACACGGGAAATCGTCCTACATTCGATAGACCGGCCGTACGCCGGTGACGGGCGGCTCCATCGCGCCGACCGCGATGCAAAGGCCCAGCACGTCGCGGGTATCGGCAGGATCGATCAGCCCGTCGTCCCAGAGCCGCGCCGTGCAGTAGTAAGGGTCGGACTGTTCGTCGAACATCTTGCGCAGTTGCTGTTCATGGGCGGCGAGATCGGCCTCGGTCGCCGGATTGCGCGAGATGCTGGAGCGGCGCAGATCCATCAGCACCGAACTCCCGACGTCCGGGCTCATGGTGCCGAGCCGGGCGTTCGGCCACATGAACATGAAACGCGGCCGGAAGCCGCGGCCGCTCATGCCGTAGTTGCCGGCGCCGTAGGAGCCGCCGGTCACGACGGTGTAACGCGGCACGCGGGCATTGGAGACGGCATAAACGAGCTTCGCCGAGTTCTTCGCAATTCCGTTCCGCTCTGCTTCCGATCCGACCATGAAGCCGGTGATGTTCTGCAGAAACAGAATCGGGACGTTGCGCTGATCACACAACTCGATGAAATGAGCGCCCTTGAGCGAGGAATCCGAGAACAGTACGCCGTTGTTGGCGAGGATGCCGATCGGAAGGCCGTGAATATGGGCGAAGCCGCACACCAGCGTCGCGCCGTAGAGCGGCTTGAATTCGTGAAACTCGCTGCCGTCGACGATGCGCGCGATGATCTCGCGCTGGTCGAACGGCTGTTTCAGGTCGGCGCCGACGATTCCCGGAATGTCCGACGCGTCGAATAGGGGCGGGCGCACCGGGCGGATATCGCCGTAAATCGTCTGCACCCGGTTGAGCGCGCCGACGATATCGCGCGTCTTTGCGATCGCCTCCATTTCGTCCCGCGCGAAGTGATCGGATACGCCTGAGACCGTGCTGTGCATCTCGGCGCCGCCGAGGGTATCGCGGTCGACGATTTCCCGGATGGCGGCCTTGACGATCTGCGGACCTCCTAGATGGACGCTGCTGTTGCCCGCCGTCATTACGACTTCGTCCGCGAGCGCCGGAATATAGGCGCCGCCGGCGGTGCATTCACCGAACACGGTCGCGATCTGCGGAATCCCCGCCGCGGACATCCGGCATTGCCGGTAGAAGGCGCCGCCGAAATGATCCTGGTCGGGAAACACCTCGTCGCCCTGCTGCAGATTGGCGCCGCCGCAATCGACGAGATACACCACCGGAAGCTTGTTTTCCAGGGCGATGTCCTGCGCGCGGACGTGCTTGCGGATGGTTTCCTTGAAGAACGATCCGCCCTTGGTGGTAGCGTCGTTGGCAATGATCATGCAGATCACCCCGCGGATGGTGCCGATCCCGGTGACGAGGCCGGCCGCCGGCACCGCGTTGTCGTAGAGTCCCCACGCGGCGAGCGGTGACAATTCCAGAAAGGGCGTGAACGGATCGGTCAGCAGATCGATCCGCTCGCGCACGGGAATCTTGCCGCGGTCGCGGTGGCGCCGGACCATGCGGTCGCCTCCGCCGGCGAGCGACCATGCCTGACGCGCGCGCAGCGTTTTCAGGAGGCCGTCATAGATGCCGGCGTTGCCCTGGAAGGTCGGGGATCCCGGATCGATTGTACTGGAGAGCGTTGCCATGCTGAGGGTCGTCTGGATTTTGTGAGAGCGGGATGGTTTAGGCGGCGCCGGGGCGGCGTTGCATCAGAAGCACGATCGATCCGGTCTGCACCACGTCGTCGTGCTGGTTGAGGACTTCGAAGCCGAGCTTGAGGATGCCGCGCCCCGCAGTCTTGCTGGGCCGAGCCTCGAGCGGCGTGACGTTAGCGCTGATGGTGTCACCGAGCCTAACCGGCGCCTGGAACTCCCAGGATACGCCGAGCAGGCCCATGGCCGTGCCGTCGATCCAGTTCATCTGCGACATCAGTCCGATCGCGCTCGACAGCACCAGCGGGCCATGTGCGACGCGGCCGCCGAAAATGCTTTTCCTTGAAAATTCCTCGTCGACGTGAAGGGGGTTGTGGTCGCCGACGAGTCCCGCAAACAACGATACGTCGCCTTCGCCCACGGTTCGCGCGCGCGTCCTGCTTGTGCGATTGATTTCAAAATCTTCGAGGTAGAGACCCACGCAATTTCCTCTTTGATACCATCGGCTATTTACTAACCGACCGGACGGTTAACAAACCGACTTGTCAGAAGGCACACTAGCGGCTAGCTTGCGATCCGGCAAGACGGGCTATCGGGAGGTCGGTTTGTTTCCCACCAGGGAAGACGTGCACGGGATCAAGCGCCTCGAGGTGCTGCGCCAGGCGGCGGCCTCGTTCAATTTCAAGGGCTATCACGCGACCTCTATGAACGAGATCGCGGCGAGCCTCGGCGTCACCAAGGCTGCGCTCTATCATTACTTTCCGAACAAGAACAGTTTGCTTGCCGCGTGCTTCGAACATGCCATGGACGCAGCCTTTGCGAGCCTCGAGGGCGCGCGCAAGGAGGGCAGGAACGGCCGCGAGCGGCTGGTTCTGACCATGTCCTTCTATGTGGCCCAGCTTATCAACGAGCTCAATTGCTGCGTCGTGCTGATGGAAGAGCAGGCGCTCGAACCAGAAGACCACGCCAAGCTCGTCCGCCAGCGCGATCGCTTCGAACGGGCGCTGCGCGCCTTTGTCAAGGAAGGCATCGACGACGGCAGCGTCGTACCTTGCGATCCCAAGCTCGCGATCTTTGTGATTCTCGGCGCGATGAACTGGGTGCCAAAATGGTTCAAGCCGAGCGGGACGTGGAAGCCCGACCAACTCAACGCGGCGCTGGCGCAGATGTTCGAGCGGATCATCTCGTCGTCGCCGGCCGCGGCAATGGCCCGCGACGTCGGCGAGTTGCCCTCGCGCGGGGAGCCGCCGGCGAGTCTGATATCACTGGCCCAGCGCAGGCGAACGCCGCGACCGGGACCGGCCAAAAAAATAAAAGCGGGAGGAAAGCGATGAAGGAAGGGATGATGCGAAGCCTTTGCAGCCCGGCAGGCCCTGTTTCGTCGCTCTGACAGCAGAAGCGGAGCATTCGCCATGATTGCCAATCTCATCGTCGGAGGGCTCGCAGCGGGCTGCCTCTATGCGATGGTCGGCATTGCCATCGTCATCGTGCTGAACATCACCGATATCGCCAATTTTGCTCAGGGCGAGATGGCGATGGTGACGACGTTCTTCGCCTATTGGCTGCTCGACAGCGTCGGCCTCACCTGGTGGGAGGCGGTGCCGATCGCGATTTTCTTCGGGCTGGTACAGGGGATCGTCATCCAGCAGGTGGTGATCCGTCCGCTAATCGGCAGCCCGGTATTGTCGGCGATCATCGCTACGCTCGGGCTGAATATCGTGCTCAATAGCGTCGCGGGTCTGATCTGGGGACACCAGACCTACACGTTTCCGTCGCCGTTCGCTTTTTCCGCGCCATTCATGATCGGCACTGTTCCGATCTCGGTCGACAGCGTCGTCAACATCACCGCCGGGCTTGCCATCGTCATCGCGATGACGTGCTTTCTCCGTTTCACCTGGATCGGTCTCGGCCTGCGCGCGGCGAGCCAGAATCCGACGGTGGCACGGATGATGGGCGTTTCGATCTCGCGGTCGTCGGCGATTGCCTGGGGGCTGGGCGGGTTGGTCGGCGGCATTTCCGGAATTCTGGTCGCGCCGTCGCTGTTCCTCGACACCAATCTGATGGGTGCGCTGCTCATCAAGGCCTTTGCGGGCGGCGTGCTCGGCGGTTTGCATAGTTTGATCGGCGTCTTCCTCGGCTGTCTCGCGCTCGGTGTCGCGGAGAATCTCGTCGGTGCCTACGTTTCTCCGGCGTTCGGCGAGGCGATTACCTTCATCATCATCATCGCCGTCCTGGTCGTCCGTCCCGAGGGCGTATTCGGCCGCGTCAGGGTCCGCAAGGTATGACGGTGGCAACGGATATCGCGCGACCACGGCGGTCGCTCTCGTTCGGTGCGGGCGCGCTGTTGCTGGGCCTGTGTTTTGCGGCGGCTTGCGCGGCGCCCTTTGTGTTGAATGGATACGGGCTGTATGTGCTGACGCTGACCGGCGTGTTTGCGCTGGTCGCGCTCGGTCTCAACCTGCTGACGGGATATGCCGGCCAGATCAGCCTGTGCCACGCCGCGTTTTTCGGGGTCGGCGCCTACGCCACCGCGATCCTGACCCAGAAGGCGGGAGTTCCCTACCTGCTGTCGATTCTCGCGGGCGCGCTGTTCACCGCGGCGGTTGGCGCCATCGTGGCGGTGCCAGCGATGCGTTTGCGCAGCCTCTATCTCGCCATCGCGACGCTGGGCTTTGGCGTGGTGTTGCAGAAGATCATTTTCGAATGGCGCAGCCTCACCAATGGCGGCGGCGGTCTCGCGCTCAGCCCGCCCGCCATTGCCGGGTATGAACTGGGGGCGTCAGGTCTCTATTTCCTGACGCTCGCGTTCGTGATGCTCGGCCTGTGGGGGGCGTGGAACGTCAGTCGCGGCCGCACCGGGCGTGCGCTTTTGATCGTCAAGGAAAGCGAAATCGCAGCCGGCGCGCTCGGCATTCCGGCGGCGCGGTTCAAGGTGATCGCCTTCGCCATCAGCGCGTTCTATGCGGCGGTCGGCGGTGGCCTGTTCGCCTATCTGGTGCGATACATCCATCCGGAGAATTTCAGCGTCGGGCTTTCCATCGCATTCCTGAGCATGGTCGTGATCGGCGGGCTCGGCACCATCGGCGGCTCCATCGTCGGCGCCGCATTCTATGTGATCATTCCCGAACTGCTGCGCGGGATCAAGGATGCGCCGGGCCTCGTGTTCGGCCTGCTGCTCGTCATCGTCATGGTCCTTATGCCGCAGGGATTGTGGGGGCTCGTCCGCCGGCTCGGGCGGAGGACGTGAGATGGCGCGCCTCGCGGTTGAAAACGTCTCGGTCAGTTTCGGCGGTATTCACGCGCTTCGCGACGTTAGCTTCGACCTCGAGTCGGGCGCGATCGTCGGATTGATCGGGCCGAACGGCGCCGGCAAGAGCACGCTGCTGAACTGCATCTCCGGCATCACGCGCCCGACGGGGGGCAGGGTCCGGCTGGACGGGGTAGTTCTTTCGACGCTTCCGCCTGCGACGGTCGCCGGCCGCGGGATCGGCCGGGTGTTTCAGCATCCGGAGCTGGTGGTCGAACTGTCGGTGCGTGAGAACCTGATGATCGCCTGCCATCGCTCGCTGGGCTATGGGCTCATCAGTGAATTGTTGAAGCTTCCCAATGTATGGGCCGCCGAACGCGCGGCCGCGCGCCGGGTCGACGAGGTTCTGGACCGCCTCGGCCTCTCGGAAAGCGCCGACCTCACCATCCGCAACCTGCCGTACGGTCACCGCAAGCTGGTCGATCTCGGGCGTGCGCTGCTGATGGACATTCGCTTTCTGCTGCTGGACGAGCCGATCGCCGGCCTGAACGAGAGCGAGGTCGCGAAGCTGCGCGATCTGCTGCTCCGCGTGCGCCGGGAACTCGGGCTCGGTATCCTCGTGGTCGAGCACAACATGCCGTTCGTCTCCGGCCTCTGTGATCGCCTGGTCGTGCTGGATCTCGGCCACCTCATCGCCAACGGCCCGCCGGCCAAGGTGTTGCGCGATCCCAAGGTGATGGCATCCTACCTGGGCGAGGACGCGTAATGCTTGAGATTGCCAACCTCAGCGTTCGCTACGGGGCGGTCGAGGCGCTGCGCGA
Source organism: Pseudomonadota bacterium (assembly GCA_018240625.1). Taxonomy (GTDB): domain Bacteria; phylum Pseudomonadota; class Alphaproteobacteria; order Rhizobiales; family Xanthobacteraceae; genus Nitrobacter. Next base: position 10,572 of record JAFEFK010000949.1, on the reverse strand, counting down.
CGTGTCGCTCAAGGTGGGCACCGGAAGCCTCGTCGCCATTCTCGGCGCCAACGGCGCGGGCAAGTCGACGCTGCTGCGCGCCATCAGCGGGATGGTGAATGCCGCCGCGGGTCACATTGCGCTGCTCGGCAAGACAATCGACGGGCTGAGTCCCGAAGAGATCGTGCGCCGCGGTGTCGCGCACGTGCCAGAGGGCCGCGGCATCTTTCCCGACCTGACGGTGAAGGAAAATCTGATGATCGGCGCCTATGCCCGGCGCGGACAGGATCTGACGGTCGACTACGGCAAGGTGATGACGATGTTTCCGCCGATCGCGCGGCGCGAACGCCAGTTCGGCAACACGCTGTCGGGCGGTGAGCAGCAGATGCTGGCGATCGGCCGCGCGCTGATGGCGGCCCCGCAGGTTCTTCTCGCCGACGAATTGAGTCTCGGGCTGGCGCCGATCGTCGTCAAGCAGGTGTTCGCGAAGCTCGACGAAGTCCGCAAGGCCGGGATCACGGTGCTTGTTGTGGAGCAGAACGCCCGGCTGGCGATGAAGTTCGCCGACTATCTCTATGTGCTCAAATACGGCCGCGTCGTGATGGAAGGATCGCGCGCGGAATTCGAACGGTCGGCCGAGCTGGTCGACGCTTATCTCGGTGTCTGACGATGTATGATTATCCGCTCAAGCAACGAACCATTGGACGCCTGCTTGCCGACAAGGCCAGGCGGATCGGCGACCGCACCTGGCTGATCTATGGCGACCGGAAATACAGCTACGCCGAGGCCCACGACCTCTCCAATCGCTACGCCAATGGGTTCGCCGATCTCGGAATCCGCAAGGGCGATCACGTTGCGGTCATGATGCCCAATTGCCCGGAGTTCATCTGGACGATCTGGGGGCTCGGCAAGCTCGGCGCCGTCACGGTCCCGCTCAATACCGCCGCGCGCGGCGACTTGCTGCGCTACTTCATCACCCAGTCGGATTCATGCGCGATCGTCGTCGCGAGCGAATGGGCCGACCGCATGGCCGAGGCGTTGACGTGCAAGGACGACCTTCGCTTCTTTGTCGCGCATGGCGATGCCGGCACAAAACTGGCCGCATTCGGTAAACCCGTAGTGGATATTCGGACGCTGGAAAATGCGTCGCCGCGCGAACCCGATCCGGAACTCGTACATGCGAACGATCCCCAATACATCATGTATACGTCCGGCACGACCGGACCCTCGAAAGGGGTGATCAGCCCGCATTCGCAGGCGCACGGCGTCGGCCGTTCGCTCGCGCAGAACTACGGCTATCGCAGCGACGACGTGATCTTCACCTGCCTGCCGCTGTTTCACGGCAACGCGCTCTGGTACTCCTGCTACGCCGCGTTCTGGGCCGATTGCACGCTGGCAGTGTCGCCGCGGTTCTCTGCCAGTACCTTTTGGGACGAGATCAGGGCGGCCGGCGCCACCCAGTTCAATTCGCTGGGCGCGATGACCAACATTCTGTTGCGTGCGCCACCGTCGCGGCGCGACCGCGACCATCGTGTACGTCAGGCCATGATCGTGCCGCTGTCACGCGAATCCTATCGCGACGTTGCGGACCGTTTTGGCGTGCAGGTAACGTCGCTCTACGCCATGACCGAAACCTTCGCGGTGACGATGTTCACGGCGGACGATCCGGAGGTGAAGGGGGCTTCCGCCGGCCGGCCGCGCGGTCTCGCGGAACTGCTGATTGTCAGCGACGACGATGATCCGTTGCCGATCGGTGAGGTCGGCGAGATCTGTGTGCGGCCGTGCGAGCCGGGCATCATCATGTCGGGCTACTACAAGATGCCCGAAGCCACGGTGCGTGACACCCGCAATCTTTGGCTGCATACCGGCGATCGCGGCCGCCTCGACGCGGACGGGTATCTCTATTTCGTTGATCGCAAGAAGGAGGCGATCCGCCGCCGCGGTGAGAATATCTCCGCCTACGAGGTCGAGATGCTGGTGGCCAAGCACCCCTCGGTGCTGGAGGTCGCGGCGGTGCCGGTGAGCTCCGAACTCAGCGAAGACGAGGTGATGATCTACGTCGTCTGCCGCGACGGCAAGACCGTCAGCGAGGAAGAGCTGGTTCGTTTCGCCAACCGAAATATGGCGCATTTCATGGTGCCGCGCTTCGTCCATTTCATCGACGCGCTGCCCAAGACGGCGAGCGAGAAGATCGAAAAATACAAGCTGAAGACCTGGGCCGAGCAGAACCGAACCTCGTTGTGGGACCGGGAATCCGTCGGTCTGAAACTCGAACGATGAAGATCAAGGCAACCAAAACAGTGCAGGGAGAGTAAGCATGATCAGGGAATTGATGAAGGCGACGACGCGACGGAACGTGCTCGCGGCAGTCATTGCAATGGTGGCGTTTCCGGCTGCGGCGCAGGAGCCCATCAAGGTGGGAATGAGCGGCCCGTTTTCGGGCGGACTGTCGCTGCTCGGACAGAGCGTGCGCGACGGCGTCGAGGTGGCGTTTGGTGAAATCAACGATGCCGGCGGCGTGAATGGACGCAAGCTGCAGTTCATAGCCGAGGATGACGGTTACGAACCGATGCGCACGATCGCCTCCGCGCGCAAGCTTGTCGAGCAGGATAAGGTCGCCGCGCTTCTGGCCGTGACCGGCACCGCGCCATCGGCCGCGCTGCTGCCGTTCGTGACCGAGAGCAAGACTCCGCTGTTGTTTCCCTATGCGTTCGCGCATGCGTTGACCACGCCGACCAATCGCGATGTCTTCACGACGCTTCCGGAGGTGCGGGTGCAGATGAGGGTGCTGGCTAACTACATTCTGAAGGAACTGAAACAGACAAAGATCGCGGCGATCTACCAGAACGACGATTTCGGGCAGGACGCTGTCGCGGGCCTTGAAGAGCGTTTCGGCAAGGCCAACGTCCCGCTGGTCAAGCTACCTTTCGATCGGGGAACGACGAATTTTTCCGGCGTCGTCGCTCAGGCCAAGGCGGCCGGCGTCGAGCACGTGGTGTTTCTCGGAATTCCGAAGGACGCTGCACTGGTGATGCGCGAGGCCAACAATCTCGGCTGGAAGCCGCAATTCAGCGGTCACAACGCGTTGGGCGATCCGCAGACCTTCCAGCTCGCGGGGCCGCTCGCGGAAGGTGCGATTGCGATTGCGGTGATGGAGCCGCTCGATTCCGACAAGCCCGCGGTTAAGGCGTTCCTCGCCGCGCAGAAGAAGTACAAGCCCAACACCAAGCCGACCACCTACAGCATGCACGGCTATCAGTCCGGCAAGTTGTTCGCTGAAATCGTCAAGCGTTCCGGCGGCAAGACCGACGAGGCCTCGATCGTTGCTGCGTTGGAGGGCATGAAGAACTACGACACCGGCCTGATGGCGCCACTGACCTTCTCGGCGACCCAGCATGCGGGTGCGCTGTCCGGCGCGATCATGAAAGCGCAGGGCGGCAAATGGAAGATCATCTCCGACTGGCTATCAGCGGATTGAGACCTGCAGCCTGATGCGTGCCGTCATCGCCGAACGGACCGGTCCGCCCGAGGTCTTGCGTGTCACCGAACTCGCCGCGCGCGAGCCCGGGCCGCGTGAGATCAGGATCGCCGTTGCCGCTTGCGGCGTCTGCTTCCACGACGTCGTGGCACGCAACGGCACGTATCGGCGCGGCGTCGAGATGCCGGTCATTCTCGGTCATGAGGTGGCCGGTACGGTCGAATCGCTGGGTTCTGAGGTGCGGGGTCTGCAGCGCGGCGATCTCGTCGCCACTACGACGTACAGTCATCTGTGCGGCCAATGCCGCCATTGCCGCGGCGGCCATGAGACTTCGTGTCCCGAGCGCGTCTTCCTCGGCGATGCCGGGTTGAACGGCGGCTACGCCGAACTGGTGTGCGTCGATGCGGATGCCGTGCAAAGGATCCCGGCCGGCGTCTCGATGGAGGAGGCGTCGATCGTGGCTTGCACGGTCGGCACCGAGCTGAACGCCGTGCGCGACGTCGGCCGTGTGCAACTTGGCGACCGCGTGCTGGTGACCGGTGCGGGCGGCGGGCTCGGGCTTCATGGCATCCAGCTTTGCCGACTGGCGGGCGCGTTTACGATCGCGGTGACGACCAGCGCAGCCAAGGCCGCCCGTATCCGCGACGCCGGGGCGGACGAGGTGATCGTGGCTGACAAAGGCGGGGATTTTTCTGGCGAAGTGCGCCGGCTGACGAACGGCCATGGCGCGGACGTCGCTATCGACAACGTCGGCAGCCCCGTATTTGGAGCGGTGCGGCGGTCGATGGCGGATGACGGGCGGATGGTATTGGTGGGGCAGGTAACGGGCGATTTCATCTTCATCAACCCGGCGCAACTGTTCTTGCGCAACGTGTCAATCCTGAGTGCCAAGGGTGTCTCGCGCGCGCAGCTTGCCGATGCGCTCGATCTCGTCGCCCGGCAGCGCATTAGGCCGGCAGTCGAGGACGTTTGTCCGCTGGAGCAGGCCGCCGAGGCCCATCGGCGCGTGGAGGCGGGGCTTTCAACCGGGCGGCTGGTATTGTCGCCGCTGAAATCGTGAGCTCGAGGTCGCCGTCCGACGATCCCGCGGCGAAGGCTTCAGCAAAGTGAAAGGATTATGGAATGTCTGCACCCGACAGTGCCGCTACGTCAGGCAAAGCCGTGACGCTGACCTGGCCAGAGCCGGACATCGCACTCGCCACCATGACACGCGAGCGCGAGATGAATACGCTCAGTCTCGAGCTCCTGAGCGAACTCGACGCGGCGTTGACTGCGAGCGTTGACGGTGGCGCGCGCGCCCTCATCGTCACCGGACAGGGCAGAGCGTTCTGTGCCGGCGCGCACCTGAAATACTTTACGCAGGACGATCCCCGGATCGGAGGCGGAAGCTTTGCGCTGCGCGACCGCTACCTTCAGCCGATCGCCACCCTGTTCGATCGCATCGAAACCTTGCCGATCCCGGTCATCGCCGCGATCAACGGATTTGCGCTGGGCGGAGGCTGTGAACTGTCACTGGCCTGCGACTTCCGCCTCATGGCCGACAACGCCAAGATCGGCGTGCCCGAGACCCGGATTGGTGCGTTAGCCGGCGCGGGAGGCGTCCAGAAGCTCCACCGTTTGGTTGGACGCGGCAAGGCGATGGAATGGGTACTGCTCGGCAGTCATGTTGGCGCGCCGGAAGCACTGAGCCATGGCCTGCTGACTAGCGTACACCCCGCGACTGATTTGATGCCCGCGGCGATGGAACTGGCGCGCCGTTTCCGTCTCCTCGGCGCGCGCGCCGTTGCGCAATCCAAGATGGCGGTGCGGATGTGCGGCGATGCGGATCTTGCCTCGGCCAGAAACATCGGCCTTGAGGCGCTGGCGATTCTGATCGGCGCGCCGGAATGGCGGGAAGGCATGGCGGCGTTCATGGAGAAGCGGCCGCCAAACTTTCCGCCCTTGCGCTGAAAACGGTCGGTTGGCAGTCAGACGAGCGAAAAGGAATCGGCACTGTCCAGAATTTGTTAAGCGTCCCGCGCGCATGAACATAACATAGAAAGATCGAGCCGCTCGGCGTCGGACACGAAAGGAGTAAAACCGTCTCTAGATCGCAACCTGAACTGAATGTCGGCATCGGTGGTTGCGTGTCCAGGATTTGAACCTATTTTCGCAATCGCATCGTGGACCTCTTTTCCGGGGATATTGCCGCTCATCGACTGCCGCACCAGTTTCGCAACAGAAACGATCTCAGAAAGGGACCGCGAAGCTGATTAAATCGGATGAAAACGCCAGAAAATCAACGAGAGCGACTTTTATCCTCCCGCTCATAACGGTCTGGTTGCAGGTTCGAGTCCTGCCGGGCCCACCACGCATTTTCGATTTTAGCCAGACTTTTAAGAGAGGCGTCAAAGCCCCGCATTTGGCAGCGTTTTGCAAGGGCGATTTGTCTCCCCAATGGCTGGCTTCGGCTCACCCGGGGTTTTAGCCTCGCCTGTCTCAGCCTCTTAAAAACGCGTTTCCTGCGACGTGGCGAGCACGCGGCAAGAGACTGGTTCGAGTCTTGGCCGCGAAGCTGATGCTTGCGGCCGGAAGTGGTGCATAGAGTCACGACAGGAGGCGCTGTTCACCGGCTGCGGCAGGGTTTCTAGGAAAGGATGTCGATTGCAACACCAACCACACAAGCTTAATCGGCCCAAGGACCGAATTCGCAAGTCGCGCAGTGCGGACCTGGATGGTCCCAGAACGGAGGTCGGTTAGCCAACGAGCATTTAGTCGCAGATTTGAATCGATCCGACTTCATTGCTCAGCTCTAAACTTTATGGTAGTTGCTAAAGATACCAATAATATTATTCAAAGGACACGCGGAAGAGGGAGGGAAAGAAATATGTCCATGCGGGGTGCAAAATTGGCCATTTTGGCGCTGGTGTCGACCTTGGGTTTCAGCGCTTTGGCGGAGACAGCGCATGCGCAATCGGGAGAAATCCGCATTGGCTGGCAGCCGGATCCGAATGTCGCCTTTTATCTTGCACGCGACAAAGGGGCTTTCGAAAAGGCGGGTCTAAAGCCGGAATATGTCAAATTCACTGCTAGTCCGCCGATGTTTGCTGCCCTACAGAGCAAAAGTGTCGATGTCGTCGAGATCGGACTTGCGCCGGCCATGATTGGCAGGAGCCAAGGCATCGACATGACGATCTTCATGGTGTCGGTCGACGTCTCAAATACCAACGTGTTGGTTGTCCAGTCCAACCAGAGCGTCAAATCGCCAGCTGATCTCAAGGGTAAGCGTGTCGCGGCCCTGCGAGGATCTACTCCCTACTTCGGCCTAGTTCGATATCTCGATTCTGGAGGTCTTGATCTGAAAGATATTCAGTTCATCGATCTTGCTGCGGCAAATGTCGTGCCGGCATTTCGACGCAGAGAGATCGATGGAACATGGGTTTGGTCGCCATGGCAGAACATGCTGATCGGTATGGGTGGAAAGCGGATTGTTAGCAACCTGGACGTCGGTGCGCTGTCGCCTCAGGTTTGGGCGGTTCGAACTGAATGGGCGAAAAACAATCCGCAAACGCTGCAGAAATTCTTGAAAGCGATCAATGAGGGCTTTCATTACATTAAGACCGACGCGCCGCTCGCTGCGAAACAACTGGCTGATACCTTAAATATCGATGCTGCTATTGCCAAGCAGGTCCTGGAGACTAACCGTTATCCCGACCTCGCGGAACAATACGTTCCAACGGACGCACTTTCGCTACAAGGTAAAGACGGAAACGGAGGACTAAAAAGTGTGATGAAGCAGGCGGCTGACTTTCTTCTGGCGCAAGGTGTCATCTCCAAGCCAGTGGACATTGACAGTATGATCGACGCCAAGCCCGTTGAGCAGTATCTGAAGGCAAAATAGGAAGCCGCTAGTGCCCACGAACCGATCATATCGTCTCTTAAGCTGGCTCACTTGGCTGTTTCTTCTGGTTGCGTGGGCACTGATCTCCAACATGGGATGGGTGGATCCCGTAATCCTCCCATCGCCTCAGGTGATGTTCCGGACTGCGATCGACTTTGTTGCAGCGGGTTACAGCAACACGCCCGCTTGGCGTCATATTGGCGTTAGCGTTATGCGAACCTTCGCCGGGCTCGGTGGCGGCATCCTTTTTGGGATTCCCGTCGGCTTGCTGATCGGATACTACAGGCCCGTAAATGCTATCCTTGGCCCGATTTTTTCGTTTATCCGGCCGGTCCCGCCGATCGCCTTTATTCCACTCGTCATCCTTTACTTCGGCATCGGCGAGTTTCCCAAGATATTGCTCATTGGGATCGCGGCATTTCTTTACATAGTGCTGAATACTTCGAACGGTGTTCGCGCAATTCCGATTGATTTGATAAGGGCCGCACTCAATCTCGGAGCCAGGCCGCATCAGATGATTGCGCGGGTAATCCTGCCAGCGGCACTTCCGCAGATCATGACCGGAATCAAAACTGCAACGGCTCTGAGCTGGGCGATCGTTGTGGCAGCCGAACTCGTCGCTGCTCAAGCCGGTCTGGGCTATATGATCATGGACGCGTCGACATTTTTTCGGGTTCCTTATGTCTATCTGGGTATCGTCATTATCGGTGTGATCGGAATAGTGCTCGAATGGGGCACGAATGTCATGGAGCACCGCATGTTGCACTGGCGGGGACGCTAAGATGGTGTCGAAAGTCGAACTGCGGAATGTAGGTCAGCGTTTCCCCTCCACCGCATCGCGAGGAGCGGGCACCTTGGCATTGGATTCTGTCAATCTGCATATTGATGAACATGAGATCGTGTCGTTGCTCGGGCCGAGTGGCTGCGGCAAAAGCACGATTCTCAACCTGATCGCTGGCTTCGCGACACCCACAAGCGGCGAAGTCCTGATCGACGGAAAGCAGGTAGGCGGCATCAAGCCAGATCGGTTGGTGGTCTTCCAATCACCCACGCTATTTCCTTGGCTGACAGTGATGGACAACGTCACCTTTGGCCCAAGAATGCGTGGCGAAGCTGCGCCAACCTATAAGCCGCTTGCCGAAAAGGTGATTTCGGATGTTGGTCTCGAGCGTTTCCGCAATCATTTCCCATATCAGCTTTCAGGCGGGATGAAGCAACGGGCTCAGATTGCGCGCGCGCTCATCAACCGGCCGGAAATCCTGCTGCTAGATGAACCATTTGGTGCTCTCGACGCGCAAACGCGATTGGAGATGCAGCAGCTTCTTCTGAGTATCTGGAATCAATATCGTTGCACGATTGTCTTCATCACGCATGATGTCGAGGAAGCATTATTTCTCTCGCATCGAACTTACATTCTGTCTCCACATCCAGGACGCGTTCATCGCGAAGTCAGCATGCCATTCGGGCGTCCTCGAACCCTTGCTTTGTTTGGCGACAGTACTTTTTCGCGCCTCAAGGGCGAGATACTTACTGCGCTCCAACGCAAGCTTCCGCACGGAGAGCACGTCAGCGAGTTAGTGCAGGGAGATGGAGAAGAGAAAGTTGTTGCAGCGCCACCGCTTACTATCATTCGAAGGGCTTAAATAGACGTGGCACGATACGATTTGCAGAGCAAACGAGCGTTCATTGAAGCTTTTGTGAACGCGGCAAATGCACGGAAGATCAAAGACGGGCGGGCGCCGTACCGGAATTTCTCGTTCGTCTGGCGATGGGGCGATACCGCCGTCTGGCTCCAAGTTGCCGGCGAACGAATAGCTGAACACGTATTCGATCCGGGAATTGATCGAACTTGGGAATTCTCATTCTCTGCGCCTGACGAGGTGTGGATGAAGCATTTCGCACGGAAACGGAAGTCGCCATATCATCATCTGTTTGGCCTGTGGGCCCGCGTGCCGACCTTCGTCCTGGATGGAGACCGCGAAGTTGTGATGAGGCATGCGGCGTTCATCAACGTGTTGATGAAGTTGGCGCGTCAGGTCTGGTTGGGAGAGCCAGCAACTGAACCGGTAGAGGCGCTGCAACCCTATCGAAAGGAATTAATTGAGGGAGGCTATCGTCATGTTCGGATTGGCGATGACATTTGCCGCATTTATTCCGAACATTCCGGCCATGGACGAGAGTTGCTCTTCCTTCATACAGCTGGTGCAGACAGCCGTCAGTTCTACCACCTCCTCAACGACAGCTTTCTGGCAGCCAACTGGCACATGACGGCCTTTGACATGCCGGGTCATGGCAAGAGTTTTCTCCCACCTGGTTCGGACTATCGTACCTATCGTTTGACGATGGCGCGGTATGTTGACACGATCCTCGCCTTCATGGCGCATGCGGGTCTCGAACGCCCTGTCGCGCTGGGCTGCTCGATGGCCGGTGCGATTTGCCTCGAATTGGCGCGGAGCCACCCGCATAGGTTTGCCGGCGTGATCGCTTGCGAGGCGGCCGATCGTATTCCTGGTCGGCTCAACGAATGGTTGAGGCATCCGCGGATCGACAGCGCTGAATTTGCGCCGCAGTGGATAGACGGGCTGATGTCGCCAAGCACACCGTTGCAACGTCGGAGCGAAATCCAGTGGCAATACTCGCAGGCCGGCGCCGGAATTTTTTTTGGCGATGTTGCGTTTTACAGTGGAGAGTTCCGTATCGAGAAGGGCGATGTATTCCAGACCGAGTTGTGCCCCGTGTATATGTTGACCGGAGAATTTGATTATTCGTGCACACCTGAAATGTCACGCGCAACTTCGGCGAGGATCCCCGGCGCAAAATACCGCGAAATGTCCGGGCTCGGACATTTTCCAATGTCAGAGATGCCGGAAGACTTCCTCGACTACCTCAAGCCCATCTTGGACGGATTGAGGATGCGCCCCTGATTGTCGGCATCGCGTTAACCCATGCCTGCTAATCGATTGCCCATAGGCATGAACATTCGGTCGGGCTGGTTCGGGAATGTTTTCGTGTGTGGAGGTTTGGCCTTTAATTCCGCTCGATCACGTTGAGCAGGACTGGCCAATATTCCTGATCGAAGCCGGCGTCGATGGCTTTCTGTAGTAGCGCTTGCGATGTTTCCGCGCCTTTCAAATCGAGACCGGCGTCCCTCCCAAGATCAATCGCATATCCCACGTCTTTCGAGGCATATCGCGTGGAGAAGGCTCGCTTCGGAAAATTACCTGGCCACATCGCT
>JAFEFK010000948.1 GCA_018240625.1 Pseudomonadota bacterium | reverse complement strand
CACTCGCGGGCGAATAAGTACCCCTGAGCATATCCGACGCTACAGCGCCTGAACCAAGGCCTAAGAAATTCCAATCTTACTTTTTTCGCGAACCGCCGCGCGATCGCCTGCCTCCCGCAGAGGCACAGAAGGCTGAGTGTAGCGTGCCGACAACGGTTCTAACCTCGGGCCGCACGATGGAATAGTAGACCGTCGTTCCCTCGCGACGGGCTTCGACCAGTCCATCGGATCGGAGCCGCATGAGTTGCTGCGACATCGGCACCTGTTCAACCCCGAGTTCCTGACGGAGTTCAGAGACCGATTTTTCCCCGTCGACGAGAGCGCACAGCACCAGCAGCCGCTGCGGATGCGAGAGGCTGCGCATCAGTTCGGCGGCCGACTCTGCGGCCGGGATCATATCTGATACATTCATGTTCTTGAATTTATCATCTTTGAATGTTATATCCGGACCGGAAGCGTTGAGCAAGCTCAACTTCCCGGTGGCGAAGCGGCGCTACGGTGACGAAGCCTGACCGGAGAAGCAAGCCCGGAAGCAGCCGGCCGTACGGGTCAGCGGCCATAAATGATGGAGGGAGTATCATGTCTCATGTCGTCGTTCTCGGCGCAGGTCTCGGCGGAACCATCATGGCCTACGAGATGAAGGCCAAACTCAGGCGTGACGACCGGCTTACCGTGGTCACACTCGGTTCGACTTATTCGTTCGTGCCGTCGAATCCATGGGTTGCAGTCGGCTGGCGGCAGCCGGAGGACATCAGCGTCGATCTCGCGTCGGTGTTGAAACAACGCGGTATCGACTTGCGGACCGAGGGAGCGAAACGCGTCCATCCGAAGGACAACCGCATCGAACTCAACGATGGCTCCGTGGTCGACTACGACTATCTGATTATCGCCACCGGGCCGGATCTTGCCTTCGACGAGATCCCCGGACTCGGGCCCACGGCCCATACCCAGTCCGTCTGTCAGATCGATCATGCCGTCCAGACGAGGGCGGCGTTCGACAAGCTACTCAAGGCGCCGGGACCCGTCGTGGTCGGTGCCGCTCAGGGCGCGTCATGCTTCGGACCGGCCTACGAGTTCGCCTTCATCCTCGAGACGGCCTTGCGCAATGCCCGCGTTCGCGACCGGGTGCCGATGACATTTGTGACGCCGGAACCCTACATCGGTCATCTCGGCCTCGACGGTGTCGGCGATACGAAGGGCCTGATCGAAAGCGCCATGCGCGACCGTCACATCAAATGGATCACCAATGCCCGCACAACAAAGGCCGAGGCCGACAAGCTGATCGTCGAGGAGGTCAACGACGACGGGTCGGTCAAGATGACGCATGTCCTGCCGTTTGCTTTCTCGATGCTCCTGCCCGCTTTCCGCGGCGTGCCGGCGGTGTACGGCATCGAGGGCCTGACCAATCCGCGCGGCTTCATCGTCATCGATAAATACCAGCGCAATCCCGCCTTCCCGAACGTTTTTGGCATCGGCGTCTGCGTCGCCATTCCGCCGGTTGGCAAGACACCGCTTGCAGTCGGTGTGCCGAAGACAGGCTTCATGATCGAATCCATGGTCACGGCGACGGCGGAAAACATCGCCGCCCTGCTCAAAGGCGAGGAGCCGAAGGCGGTCGCTACCTGGAACGCGGTGTGCCTCGCTGACTTCGGCGACGACGGCATCGCCTTCGTCGCGCAGCCGCAGATCCCGCCGCGCAACGTCAACTGGTCCTCGCAGGGTCGTTGGGTTCATGCCGCCAAGATTGGTTTTGAGAAATACTTCCTGCGCAAAATCCGTCAGGGCAAGGCCGAGACCTTCTACGAGAATCTCGTGCTCGACATGCTCGGCATCAAGAAGCTGAAGGACATCCACGTCGAGACGGCCAACTAGGCGCGGGCTCAAAACAAAGGAAAACGACTATGACAATCGATCAGGCTGTTCTCATGTTCGCGGGCTTCATGACCCTCGTATCGCTGGCGCTCGGATTCTACGTGTCGCCGTGGTGCTACCTCCTCACGGCTTTCGTCGGTCTGAATATGGCCCAGGCTTCGATCACCGGCTTTTGCCCGGCGGCCATGATCTTCAAAAGGTTGGGCTGCCCAGCCGGGGTAGCGTTCAAGTAAGTGGACAACTTCCCATCGCCCGTTGGGCGGAATTCCCGATGCCGCCCGCAAAGGTTTGTGCGCTTCCATGATTCGACTGCTGCGTTTCCCCACGATGACCCTCCTTGCAGGCGCGATTCTTGCCGGCTCCGCCGCGCAAGCAGCCGACTTCGTCGTCAAGGCCACCACGATACCCGAGATGAAGGCCGTGTTCGGCCAAGTCGAAAGCCGCATCGTCGTACCGGCACGCGCCCGCATCGGCGGCTCGATCCGGGAGTTGCGGATCAGCCAGGGGGACGAGGTCAAGGAGGGGCAGGCGATTGCCGTCGTGGTCGACGACAAGCTGGCGCTTCAACTCAACGCTGCCAACGCCAAGATCGAAGCGCTCAATTCGCAACTTGAGAACGCACGCGTCCAACTTGAACGGGCGCAGCAACTCAGGATAAGCGGGTCGGGCACACAGGCCAACCTCGATCAGGCCAAGATGCAGTTCGACGTGGCGACCAACCAGGTCGCGGCCGCAAAGGCCGATAAGACGGTGATCGAGCAAAGCGCGCGCGAGGGCACCGTCTTCGCGCCGGCAACGGGCCGTGTCCTCACCGTCCCCGTCACGCTCGGTTCGGTCATCCTGCCCGGCGAGGAAATCGCCAGGATCGCGCCCGGTCCATACTACCTGCGTCTCTCTTTACCGGAACGCCACGCCGCGGAAATCGAGCAAGGCTCTGACGTTCTGGTCGGCGAACGGGGACTGGCACGGGCGCCAAGCCAGCTTCCGACAGCGCATCGCGGAAAAATCGTCAAGGTCTATCCGGAAATCACCGATGGACGGGTCATAGCCGATGTCGAGGTCGATGGAATTGGCGACTATTTCGTCAACGAGCGGACGCTGGTGTCGATTCCGGTCGGCAAGCGCACGGTTCTCGCCGTACCACCCGAGGCGATCCGGACGCTGCACGGTGTCGACTACGTGCGCGTCATCACGGCCACCGGAGACATGGATGTCGCGGTGATCCTCGGCGAGTCTGTCAACGAGAACGGTCAAGCGCGTATCGAGATTCTGACGGGCCTGCATGTCGGCGACCGGGTCGTGCTGCCATGAAGCTCGGAATAGCTGGCGGCCTCACCCGTGCCTTCATCACGTCGGCCTTGACGCCGCTCTTTTTGCTTGCTGCGCTTGCGCTTGGGCTTGTCGCGCTGATCACGCTGCCGCGCGAGGAGGAGCCTCAGATATCGGTGCCGATGGTCGATATCCATGTCACCGCCAACGGGCTGAAGGCGGAGGACGCCGCCAAGCTCGTCACCGAACCGCTCGAGACCATCGTCAAGGGTATTGACGGCGTCGAGCACGTCTATTCGCAGACCGAGGACGACGGCACCGTGGTCACAGCGCGGTTCAAGGTCGGCACCAATTCCGACGCCGCAATTCTCAGGGTAAGCGAGAAAGTCCACGCCAACATGGATCGCATCCCGGTCGGCATTCCCGAGCCGCTGATCGTAGGGCGAGGCATCGACGATGTGGCGATTGTGGTTGTGACGCTGCGCCCGGCGCCGGGTGCGGCTTCGCGCTGGACCGCGAACGGATTGACCAGGCTCGCGCGCGAACTGCAGGTCGAAGTCTCGAAGCTGCCCGACATCGGCCTTACCTATCTCGTCGGGGAGCAGCCGGAGCAATTCCGTGTCGAACCCGAACCGGAAAAGCTCTCGCTTTACGGCATCACGCTGCAACAGCTCGCCGCCAAGATCGAAGGCGCCAACCGGTCGTTCCGTCTTGGCACCGTGCGGGAGGCTACGCAGCAGCGCGCCATCGTCGCCGGCCAGACCCTGCAGACGTTGCCCGAAATCGGCAACATCCTGCTCACGGCACGCGACGGCCGTCCCGTCTATATCCGCGACGTCGCCAATGTTGTGCTGATGACGTCGCCGGCCGAGAACCGTGTCACCGATATCCGCAAGATATCGGGCGGACTCGAACGGGCGCCCGCGGTCTCTCTCGCGATCGCCAAGCGGCCCGGCACCAATGCCGTGGTCATCGCCGATGATATCGTCAAGCGCCTGGAGCAGGTGCGAGGCCAGATTTTCCCGAAGGATGTGGAAATGACGGTCACGCGCAATTATGGCGAGACCGCCAACGAGAAGGCGAACGAGCTTCTGTTTCATCTCGGTCTGGCGACGGTCTCGATCGTCATCCTGGTCGCCGTCGCTATCGGATGGCGCGAGGCGCTGGTCGTTGCAATCGTCATTCCGACGACGATCCTGCTGACGCTGTTCGCTTCATGGGTCATGGGCTACACGCTCAACCGCGTCAGCCTGTTCGCACTGATCTTCTCGATCGGTATTCTGGTCGATGATGCGATCGTCGTGATCGAGAACATCGCCCGCCACTGGGCGATAGGCGACGGCCGCTCGCGCATGCAGGCGGCGGTCGATGCCGTTGCAGAAGTCGGCAATCCTACGATCGTCGCCACCTTGACCGTCGTGGCCGCACTGCTGCCGATGCTGTTCGTGTCTGGCATGATGGGGCCTTACATGAGCCCGATCCCGGCCAATGCGTCCGCGGCGATGCTGTTCTCCTTCTTCGTCGCCGTCATCCTGACGCCGTGGCTGATGATGAAATTCGGCGGCGCCCATGCCGGCGGCCATCATGTGAATGCAGGCGGCGGGCACCTCGGCCACATCTATATCGCGGTCGCCCGGCCGATCCTTGCGACCCGCCGGCGGGCATGGACATTCCTCCTCGTGGTCGGCGTCGCCACGCTGCTCTCGCTTGTGCTCCTCTACACGAAGCACGTCACGGTGAAGCTCCTGCCCTTCGACAACAAGGCCAATCTTCAGGTCGTGCTCGACCTGCCGAAAGGCTCGTCTGTGGAGGACACCGACCGCGCGCTGCAAGCGATGGCGGATCGCCTGGCGTCCGTGCCGGAGATTGTATCGTTTCAGACCTATGCCGGCACAGCGGCTCCGTTCGATTTCAACGGCCTGGTGCGGCACTATTATCTGCGCTCGAATCCCGAACAGGGCGACATCGCTGTGAACCTGCTCGCGAAGAGTGACCGCAAGCGCGCAAGCCACGCGGTCGCGATCGAGATACGACAGCGCCTCGGCGGTCTTGAGCTGCCAAAGGGTTCCGTGGTGAAGGTCGTCGAGCCGCCACCCGGCCCGCCGGTGCTCGGCACGCTGCTGGCCGAGATCTACGGCCCGGACCCGCAGACCCGGCGTGCGGTGGCCGACAAGGTTCGGGCAACCTTCAAGAGCGTTCCGTTCATCGTCGATGTCGACGACAGCTACCACAACCAGGCGCAGCGCGTTCGCGTCGCGATCAATCAGGACAGTCTTGAATACTACAAGGTCGAGCAGTCGGACGTTTACGACACGCTGCGCTACCTCTATGGCGGCACCACGGTGGGTTATTCCTATCGCGGCGGCGGCCGGCAGCCTGTCCCCATCCGCCTCGCGCTGTCGAAAGCACATGGTGTGATCGATGAGCGCGCCTTGAGCACGCCGGTGCCCGCCAATGCACTCCCGGGTGGACGCGGCGTGGTCGAGTTCGGCGACGTCGTCAGCGTCACGCGCGAGCCAGCCTCCTATCCGATCTTCCGACACAACGGCCGTCCTGCCGAAATGGTCATGGCCGAACTCGCCGGCGCCTACGAAGCGCCGATCTATGGCATGCTCGCGGTGGACGATGCCATCGCCAAGGCGGACTGGGGTAGTCTGGCGAAGCCGCTTATATCGCTTCACGGGCAGCCCGATGACGAAACCCATGCGACGTTGCTTTGGGACGGCGAATGGGAGGTGACCTGGGTTACCTTCCGAGATATGGGCGCCGCCTTCATGGTGGCGATTCTTGGCATCTACATCCTCGTCGTCGCGCAATTCGGGTCGTTCAAGTTGCCGCTTGTGATTCTTACGCCGATACCACTCACCTTCATCGGCATCATGTTCGGCCACTGGCTGTTCCACGCCCCGTTTACGGCCACTTCGATGATCGGTTTCATCGCGCTAGCGGGCATCATCGTGCGCAACTCGATCCTGTTGGTGGACTTCATCCGTCACGCGCGCCGGCCTGACCGGCCGTTGGTCGACGTGTTGCTCGAGGCCGGTGCCATCCGCTTCAAGCCGATACTGCTCACGGCAATTGCCGCGATGATCGGAGCTGCCGTCATCCTCGCCGACCCCATCTTCCAGGGCCTCGCGATCTCACTCCTGTTTGGCCTGGCGTCCTCCACCGCGCTGACGGTTCTAGTCATCCCCGCCATTTACGTCGTGCTGCGGGGAGACCGGCAGGACGATGAAAGGGCCGTGTCGGGTCAGGCTGGTGCGGCATAGAACTGAAACGCAAGGAGACATTCATGAGCTATTATTTTGCCAAGACGCTTCATTGTCCGTTCGCCGAGGCGGTGCAACACACAACGGACGTGCTCAAGAAAGCAGGATTCGGCATCATCACTGAGATCGATGTGACGGAAACGCTCAAAAAGAAACTCGGCGTCGATTTCCGCAGCTACCGTATCCTGGGCGCCTGCAACCCGGCGATGGCGCGCGAGGCGCTGGAGATCGAGGACAAGATCGGCGCGATGCTGCCGTGCAATGTCGTGGTTCAGGATCTTGGCGGCGGCAACATCGAAGTCGCAGCAATTGATCCGGTGGCATCCATGGCCGCCGTCCAGAATCCTGCATTGCATCAGGTGGCGGGGAAGGTTCGGGAGATGTTGAAGAACGTGGTCGAAGACCTGTGATGCACCTCCGGCTATGGCCGCAGGGTCTTGGAGTGCTATGTTGCAGACATAGTTCGCATCGTCGCCTGAGATGGCGCGCCACTGACCGGGCGCCGGTTGCGTTTTGCTGACAGAAACGGGCGCCGGCTGTGTACAGCGAGCGCCCGTTGATGGGTTGAATGCAGTCGTTGCTATTATGAAGCCGCTGCGTTGGCGCGCGCGACCGAAGGCTGTTCAGCGTGATGATGATGAGCTCCGAAGCGCGCCGTCAGCCATGCGTAGATCGGACCCAGCGCATTCATCAGAATCGTCGCAGCGAGCGCGACGTAGGGGTCGCCCGGCATCGGCCCGAAATTGCCAAACAATGTTGCGAAGTAAGAGGCGAAGCCGAAAAACATTCCGGGTACGAAGCTGAGAGCCGGAATCCGCCCGAGCGACATCATGGTGGCATTCAGGCTGAACAGGATGACGCATTGCGCGGCAACGAATGCGTTTCCGGTCAGATGCTGTCCGGCGACGCCAAAGCAGAGCACGATGAGACATGCGAAAACGGCGCCGATCGGCATCGTGATCCAGATTTTTTTCATGACATCCGGCTTGGGACCGCCGGCAGCAAAGGTGCCGGCCCATGAAACGAAGATCGCCCATGGCGGCAGATGTGCAGGCGTAAAGATGGTTGTGGCGGCGAGCAGGGACGCTACAATTTCGGCGGGCAGTTTCTTCATGGCGTTTCCTCGTTTGCTAAATTTGATGATAACGATCTTGGATACCCGGTCTTGCGCCGGCTTCTTTTGATTGCGGATGGGCGTGACCGCATCCGCGGCAAATCTTGCTTTCGTGCTTGGTGACGACGGTAATGCGGCCGCGCTTGAGCACCCAGGACCGCGATGGGAGATCGAGCAGCGCGTCGGCAACTATGTTCGTGTCGAGAATCATCAGGTCGGCCTGCTTGCCGACGGCGAGCCCGTAGTCCTCGGAGATGCCAACGGCGCGGGCGGCGTTGCTCGTGCTCATCTTGAGAATATCGGCCTGATGCTCGGGGGTGCCGAACTGAATGAGATGCGCGAGAAGGTTTCCGATCTGGAGCGGGTCCGCCTTGCCGAATGGCGTGAAGGCGTTGCGAATATTGTTGGACGAATAGGCGACGTTCACGCCGCCGCCGTGCAACGCGCGGACGGGCGTTAGCCCGCGGCGCGGATTGATCTCATCGCGGCGGCCGCCGAGATAGGTGTCAGTCGCCGGCAGGGTGACGATATGAATGTCCGCTTCGCGCAATAGATCGATAATCGGCTTCAGGATATCCGGCTTCAACGAGGCGAGGCTGGTCACATGACCCAGCGCCACCCGTCCTTGATAGCCGGTCTGAATCGTCTTGCGTGCGATGTACTCTGTCGTCGCGAAACGCTGATCGGCCGTATCGTCGGCGAAATCGACGTGCATGTCGACGTCGAGATCGCGTTTCTGGGCGAGATCGAAAACCTTGTCGATATGGCTGCGGGTATCGTCCCAGCTTAGTTCGTTGTAGGGACACCCTCCAACGACATCGGCGCCCATTTCGAGCGCCTGCTCCATCAGTTCCCGGACGCCTGACGTTTTCAGCCAACCTTCCTGAGGGAACGCGACGATCTGCAGATCGAGAAGGTCGCGATACTCGTCCTTGAGCTGAATGGCGGTTTCGACGCCAATCAGCCCCTGGATGGGATCGACATCAGGATGCGCGCGAATGACGACCGTGCCGTTTTTAATGGCCATGTCGAGAACCTGACGCGACCGGTCGAGAACATCCTCTTTTTGCTGTTTTGACTTCAGGATTCCGGTGACACGTATGGCCTCGTCCAGCGTTCCGAAGCGGGCGGGCATCCGGCGATGAAGCAAGGCTTTTTCGAGATGGAGATGTGGTTCAACGAATCCCGGTAGCGCGACCCGCCCTTCGGCGTCGATTTCCTGATCGATCTGCGTCTCGATCGCTTCTTCGATCGCCACAATCCGGCCGTTGGCGATACCGATGTCCATCAGCGGCTGCTCGTCGCTGATCCGCGCCCGGCGGATAATCATATCCATCTTCATCGTTTTCCCTCCCGCTTATTTTTTAGAAACCCAGTGCGATGCCTTCTCCCCGGATATCTGCCCCGCCCTCGAAGAAGTCAGACCATGGCCCTTTCAGGCGAATGGCCTGCGCCGTTCCCATCCGCGGATGCGGCCAATCCACGCGATCGACCGGATGGCCCAGCTTGCGCAAGTCTTCGAACACCGCGTCAGGGGCGGCGCTTTCGAGCAGCAACTGGTTCGATGTATCGCCCCAGGTGCGGCCGTAAAGCAGGCGTGGAGCATCCAGCGCCGACTGAACGTCGAAGCCGAAATCGACGATTCGCGTGACAAGCGACGTCTGCGCCTGCGGCTGAACCTCGCCTCCTTGGCTTCCATAGACGAGATATGGGTGTCCGTCCTTGCACAGCATTCCGGACATCAGCGTCGACGCGGATTGCTTGCCCGGCTCGAGGAAGTTGTGATGGGCGGGATCGAGTGAAAAGAAGCAGCCGCGATTCTGAAGCATTACTCCGGACTGCGGATCGAGCACGCAGGCGCCGAAATCGAAGTACAGGCTTTGCACCAGGCCGACGGCGTTGCCTTCGCTGTCGGCCACGCAAATGAATGTCGTGTCGCTGCCGGACGGCGGGCTTGACGTCGTCCGCGCAAGATTATGGAGCCATGCGGGCCGTTCGCTCGAGGCGAGGCATGGCTTCAACAGCTCCCGGATCGGAATTTCGCGGAACAGCGGATCGCAGAGATGATCGTCGCGTTTTTCGAAAGCCCATTTCGTCGCCTGGATCAGCGCGCTGTAGAAGTCTGGCGACGTCGGCCCCATGCCCCGTAGATCGAGGCCCTCCAGAAAATTCAGGATCAGGAGGCCGGCCATCCCCTGCGAGGGCGGCGGCAGCTGGTAGGCATCGAACCCGCGATAGCGGGTCGAAATGGGATCGACCCATCGCGCGCGGTAGTCGGTAAAATCATCGGCGGTCAGCGCGCCGCCGCGCTGTTTCAAGTAGGCGGCAATGCTACGGCCGGCATGATCGTAGAACGAACGCGGGCCGTCCGTGCCGATGGTCTCCAGCGTGCTGGCGAGTGCGCTTTGGGTCAAGCGCGCGCCGGGAGCATAAGGTGTGCCGCCGTCGAGAAATACGTGCGCTGCCCCCGGATCGGCGCCGAGTGCCTCGCGGTCATCGTGAATCCATCCGGCGAGATCGTTGCTGACCGGGCTGCCGCGACGGGCGTAGTTAACGGCCGGTTCCATCAGCCGGGCCAGCGGCAGCCGCCCGAATTTTTCATATGCGAGACGCCAACTGTCGACGGCGCCGGGGAGGGTGATGGCGGCGCGCGGCCCGCGATGCGGAATACTGGCCTCGGCGGCATAGTCACTTGCCTGAATGTTGCGCCCGCATGGACCGCTGCCATTCAGCGCATGAATTTTTTTGGATTTTGCGTCGTAGATAAGCCAGAAGGCGTCTCCGCCGATGCCGATCATGTGCGGGATCACGACACCGAGCGTAGCGGCGGCGCAAATGGCGGCATCAACTGCACTGCCGCCCTGTTTCAGGACATCGAGCGCGGCATCGGAGCCGAGGTAATGAGCGGTGGCAACCATGCCCCGCTCGGACCGGCATATCGCACGTGATGGTCTCATCCTCGCTCCCGCAGCCGACGGACATCGAAAGCTTACTGGCGGGAAAACGGAGCGGTAATCGGCGGTGTCCTAGTGGAATCTAGGACTATTCCTAGATTTGCGGGTCTTTAATCGAGCTGGTGGCGCAGCGCGTAGCGGATCAGGTCGGCCGTGGTTTCGGCCTGCATCTTGTGGAGCAGGTTTGTCTTATGCGTGCTGGCTGTTTTGATGCTCAGGCCCAGTTTGCGAGCGATATCCGACGTCTTGCTGCCTCGCACCAGCAGATTGAAGACCTCACGTTCTCTCGGCGTCAGCCTGGTGTGTGGCAATTCCGCGCGAGGCGTCCGAACCTGGCGGATCAGGCTTTGTGACGCCGAGGCGCTGACAAATAACTCGCCTTTGACGACTTTGCGGATCGCCTGGATCAACTGGTCCGAGGCGCTGTTCTTGGTGACATATCCGGCCGCGCCAGCTTTCAGGGCTTCGACGATATATTGATCTTCCTCGTGCATGCTCAGCACAACGACGCGCCGGTTTTCAGCGACGGCGATTTCCCTCAGAAGAGAAATTCCGCTACGGCCGGGCATGGTGAGATCCAGCAACACGATATCGCATGGCGCCGACGGGAGTTGCGCCAGAAGCTCGTCTCCGTCCGTCGCTTCGCCGACGATGTCGATGTCGGCTTCGTCGGCAAGGATTTGTCTCAGTCCTTGCCGGAAAATCGTATGATCGTCCGCGAGAAAAATCCGGATCATCGCGCGGTTGCCTTCGCCGATTTGCCGGAGGTCAACGGTAGCCGCGCGGAGATGCGCGTGCCATGTCCGGGTGCGCTCTCGATGTCCATGGATCCGCCGAGCATGTGAGCGCGCTCCCCCATGCCGACGAGTCCAAGCCGTTCCCGCCTCGTGTCCGCAAGATGCATCCCCCGCCCGTTGTCACTGACATCGAGCAGCAGTTCGCCCTGGTCGTGCGACACCGCGACCTTGGCGTGGGTGGCGCGGCTATGCCGCACGATATTCGTGAGCGCTTCCTGCGCGATTCGGAAAACGGCGGTGCTGACGTCACTCGCGTAAGCCACATCCTCCCGATCGAACGACAGCTCGACGGACAGGGCGCTACCTTCGGTCAAATTCTGCGTCAGCCATTGCATCGCAGAAACGAGACCCAATTCGTCCAGGATCATCGGCCGAAGGTCGGCGGCGATGCGCTGCAAATCGACGACCGATTGATCGACGATCGAAGTCAAGCGGTCGAGGCGCGTTCGCAGCAATGCCGGCTCGGCGGGAACGCGTTCCCGTAACCATCCCAGCTCCATCTTCATGGCCGTCAACGTTTGCCCGAGTTCGTCGTGCAGTTCGCGGGAAATGCGGGCGCGCTCCTCCTCTCGAACGGATTGCAGGTAATTCGACAGCTCGCGCAATTGCGCGCGCGACCTGACCAACTCGTCTTCCGCGGCCTTCCGCTCGGAAATGTCGCGAGAGATTCCAACCGTCCCGACGATTCGCCCGGCATGGTCGCGAATTGGCGATTTGATCGTTTCAAACCAGTGCAGGCTGCCGGCGGTATCTGGCCTCTGTTCTTCATAACGCCGCCTGCGGCCACTTTTCAGAACGGCGCGATCCGTTCGCAGATAGACCTCGGCAATTTCCGGCGGCCAGATTTCGTCCGGCCTCTTGCCGAGGACCAGTTTCTCCGGGACACCGAGAATGTCCAGATAGGCCGTGTTGACGGCAAGATAACGACAATCGCGATCCTTCAGCCACGCCATATCCGGAATGTTGTCGAGAAGCGCGCGCTGTTGTTGCTGTGTGTCGAGGCCGATCATGCCCTATAATATCACATAACCGGCCAACTCAGATTTCGTTTGAAATTATAAAGTTATTTACCGGTATGAAGCTCCCGGTCTTGTCTGAATGAGCACGCCTGTCTGAATGGGCGCGTTTTTCTGGCGCGCTGGAAGGCATTCTCGCGCGGCGGCGGTTATGCTCAATGGACGCCGGCTGCGTACAGCCAGCGTCCGTTTACAATCCTGAATGTCGTCGTCTTATTGCTTGACCAGCTTGCAGGCCGGATTAGGCGGACTAAAGGCCTGGTCGCCGGGAATCTTTGCAAGAATCTTGTAGTAGTCCCATGGATACTTGGATTCTTCAGGCGTCTTGACCTGCACCAGCATAAGATCGTGCACCATCAGATTGTCCTCACGCAGCTTGCCGTTGCGGGAAAAGAAGTCTTCGATGGGGTGCTTGTGCATTTCGGCCGAAACCTTGAGCGGATCGTCGGTGCCGGTCGCCTTGACGGCATTGAGATAGTTCATGACGGATGAATACACGCCGGCCTGCCACATGGTCGGCATCTGGTTCATCTTGGCGAAATAGCGCTTCGACCACTCGCGGGTCTTGTCGTCCATGTCCCAGTAGAACGAGGTCCTCAGCAGCAATCCCTGCGCGGCCGGCAGCCCGAGGGAATGGATATCCGTGATCAGCGCGAGCAGCGCGGCCATTTGCTGGCCGCCCTTGAACACGCCGAACTCGGCGCCGGTCTTGATCTCGTTGCCGTTATTCGGCGGACCGCCTGCAATGCCGATGATCTTGGCTTTCGAGGCTTGAGCCTGGAGGACGAACGACGACAGGTCCGGGGTTGCAAAAGGAGGACGGACGGCGCCGAGCACCTTGCCGCCCATTTTGGTTACCACTGTCGATGCGTCTTTCTCCAGCGAATGTCCGAAAGCGTAGTCGTCGGTGATAAAGAACCAACTATCGCCGCCGCGCTTGACGACTTCCTGCGCGGTGCCGACCGCGAGCGCGTGGGTATCGAACACCCACTGGATGGCATAGGGCGAGCAGAACTTGTCGTGAAAATCCGTGGCGCCGGTGGAATGGACGATCAGCAGTTTCTTCTTCTCATTGGCGATGTTCTGGACTGCGAGACCGACGGCCGAGACGGGCACATCGACGATCAGATCGACCTGATCGACGTCGTACCAGCGGCGTGCGATGCCGGCGCCGATATCCGGCTTGAGCTGATGATCGCCGACAATAACGCTGATCGGCTTGCCCAGGACCTTGCCCCCGAAATCATCGACCGCCATCTGGGCAGCGGTCACCGACCCCTTGCCCGTCGGCGTCGAAGCAGGGCCGTTCATATCGGTGAGAACACCGATCTTGACGACGTCGTCGGACACCTGCGCGAAAGCAGCGGGCGACGACAGAAATGCCGCGGCAAGCGCGGCCATGAATATTTTAGTTCTGGCTGAAATCATTGGTGTCCTCCCTGACCCCCGGCGCTTTGGCCGAATTTTTTAAAACGCTGGAATAAGCAGTTACCCGAAGCGTCTTTTCTGCCTGCATTCCATAAGCCGCGTCAATGCGCCGAACGGCGGTAACCTGGAGGGGCTCCGGCGGGTAAGCCGGTAGCGCCGCCGCATTGCTGCGCTGCGCGATGGATACCTGGTGCGAAGGGACCGCCCCGGATAGGTGCGCTCGTTCACCGCCGACAGGGAATGGACAGGGTCCACGTCCCATCAGGCCGGGACGTTGTGGCCGAGCCAGTCGATTGCGGCGTTCGTGCCGCCGCTGCCGTGCGGGATACCGAGCGCAGCGAGCGCGACGTCGATCACACCGAGGGTGCCGAGAATCATCGGCGCATTGACGTGGCCCATATGCGCAATGCGGAAAGCGCGGCCTGAAAGATCGCCGATGCCAGTTCCGAGCACGACACCGCATTTGTCTTTGCAGTAGGTCTGCAAGCGGGCCGGATCGTACCCTTCGCTCATGCGAACCGTCGTAACGGTATTCGAGCGCTCGGCCGGGTCTTCAATGTTGAAGCTCAGAACCTGTCCTTCCGCCCACACCGCGACGGCGCGGCGAACGGCCTCGGCCAGCAGCCGGTGCCGCAGGAAGATGTTATCGAGCCCTTCGTCGAACAGCATGTCGAAGGCCTGCCGCAGGGCAAACAGCAAGTGTACCGGCGCGGTGCCGGCATATTTCCGGTAATGCTCGGGACCTTCACGTTCGGTCCAGTCCCAGTAAGGGGTGCGCAAGCCAGCGGTCTTGTGAACTTCACGCGCGCGATCGTTGGCGGCGACAAAGCCGAGGCCGGGGGGCGCCATCAGGCCCTTTTGTGAGCCCGACATCGCGACATCGATTCCCCACGCATCCATCTCGAACGGCATGCAGCCGAGCGAAGCGACGGCATCGACCATAAACAGCGCGTCGTGCTTCGCGGCCTTGATGGCGCGACCGATCGCGGCGATATCGTTGAAGACACCGGACGCGGTATCGACCTGCACCACGACGATAGCCTTAATGCGGCCGTCCTTGTCCTGCCGAAGCCGGGCTTCCACATCCGCTGGCCGAACGGCGCGGCGCGTGTCGCCCTTGAGGACCTCGACCTCGACGCCCATGGCGCTGGCGGCGTGGCCCCAGTTCAAGGCGAAGCGGCCACTCTCGAGCACCAGAATCTTGTCACCACGCGACAGCACGTTGCTGAGCACGGCTTCCCAGGCGCCGTGTCCGTTTGCAATATAGATGTAGGCGTGGCCTTTGGTCGCAAACAGCCGGCCGAGATCGCGCAGCAGACTGTCCGTCATCTGCACCATCGTCTCCGAGTAGATATCGAGGGCGGGGCGATGCATCGCCTGCAGCACCTCGTCGGGCATCGTGGTGGGGCCGGGGATTGCCAGAAACTCACGTCCCGCTCGAACGGCCATTGTGTTTGTCCTGCTCAGTTCATTGACGCGCTATGTGTCTCATGGAGCGGCGTGAAATCAAGGACGATCACGTCAATCGGCGTCTGTGAGGGGCAGCTATGATATTCAGCGCGAGGGCAAATTCTCCAGCGCGGTTCGGATCTGCTGCCAGATCTGGTCCTTGATCTCGGTGGCCATCGGGCTTGGGATATCGATCACCGGCCCAGCCTGTTTCGCGCAGGCCACCACCAGACGCAGAATCCAGACCTCGCCGTCGGTATAATAGAGGTCGCCGCCGCCGTTATGCCCGGACAGCGTTGGGCCGATACCGGTCACCTGATATTTGGCATCGACCATGCCGGCGGCCTCCAGATCGGCGGCCAGGAACTGCCGCTCGGCATCGATGTCGGCAGCGATATGGTGAGTGACGGCACCTGT
>JAFEFK010000947.1 GCA_018240625.1 Pseudomonadota bacterium | reverse complement strand
TGATGAAATAGAACAGCACGACGAGACCCGCGGTTGCTGCGATCAGCCCACCGAAGAGACCCGTGCTCCAGCCTCCTTCGGCGGTCGCAAGTGCATTGATGAACAGCACCGTTTCCGCGCCTTCGCGAAACACGGCGAGAAATGCCAGCGAAGCCACCGCCCAGCCGGTGTCCTGCGCCAGCGCATTGTCGGCCTTGTGCGCGAGATAATCCTGCCAGCCGCGCGGATCCTGTTTCACCATCAGCCAGCCGCTGACATACAGCATCAGACTTGCCGCGATGATGATGATGATGCCTTCCATGATGTCGCTGTGATCGCCGGAATTGAACACCGCAAACAGCCATGCCGCGATCAGGCTGGCGACGATCGCCAACGACGCGCCACCGTAAAGCGCCGCCACCCGATGACCTCCGCCAACCTTCCGGAGGTAGCCTGCCAATGCTGCGATCACCAACATGGCCTCAAGGCCTTCGCGAAGCAGGATGACAGCGGCTTGAATGAATGCGGATGACATGAACGGACTCGCTGGGAAAGTTGCGCCCGTTTTATCGCCCGCAAACCTCAAGTAAAGCGACCGGGCCTCACAGCTTTGTCAATTTATTACGTAAATTGTCGGAAAGCCCATAAAACAGGGCACTTCCGGCTGAGTCCAACTTATTAGAATCGTTCAATTCAGTTGGTCTGTCCGAGCGGAAGACCCAGTTGCTGCCGTTCCGGTTCACCTTGACGAACCGCCAGCCGCTCGGCCTGCACCACCGCAAGCGTCAAGACCAGAATGGCGACGGCTTGATGCGCGAGCCCGAGCGGGATCGGCACTTGCTGCAACAGCGTCAGAATTCCCAGTATTGCCTGCAATAGAATGGCTGCCGCCAGCCACAGCGCGCCATTGATGGCGGCACCCGCCCGCGACCGGATTGCATCGGCGGCATGCAGGATCGCGAGCGCAAGCAGCGCATAGGCCGTCATGCGATGCTCGAATTGCACCGTAAGCGTACTATCAAAGAAATTTCGCCACCACGGTTGCTCGAAAAACAGGCGCGCCGCGGATGGAATAAACGAACCATCGATGTCGGGCCAGGTGTTGAAGACGCGGCCGGCGCGAAGCCCGGCCACCAGCGCCCCGAAATAGAGTTGCACGAACACAAGCACGAGAAGAACGCGGCTGGTCGCCCGCAATCGGAGTGAAGACGCTGACGAAGAACGATCCGTCAGTCGCCGCAACGTCCAGACGATGGCCGCGAAGATCAGAAGCGCCAGCACAAGGTGCGTGGCGAGCCGATACTGCGAGACTTCAATGCGCTTGGTCAGGCCGGATGCGACCATCCACCAGCCCACCGCTCCCTGAAGCCCGCCGAGACCGAAGATCATCCAGAGTCGTCGCTTCAGATCGGAAGGAAGCATGCCGCGCCACAGAAACCAGAGAAACGGGAGTAGATAAGCCACGCCGATAAAGCGGCCCAGCAACCGATGGCTCCATTCCCACCAGAAGATGGTTTTGAACTGGTCCAGCGTCATGCCCGCGTTCAGCTCGCGATATTGCGGTATCGCCTTGTAGCCGTCGAAGGCCTGGGACCACTGCTCCTGTGTCAGCGGCGGGAGCGCACCGGCCACCGGCTTCCATTCGACGATCGAAAGCCCGGATTCAGTCAGGCGCGTTGCACCGCCGACCAGCACCATCGCGGCGATCAGCAGCGCCATTATCACGAGCCACCACCGCACGGCGCGCAGGCGGAACTCCAGTTGTTCGGATGGACGGATCATCGGAAGCCGAGTCTTGGAAAGCCGAAAGCTACGTCTTGAATGAATTTTCGCGCCCCTTATAGTCCGCGCCACTTTCCACGCAAGCCACGCTCCCACCACGAGTTGCACATTTCCGTTATGACAATCCGGACCCGAAAATTCCTTGGTACGATAGCACTGCTTATATTGGTGGTGGTCTGGTCGCTACTGGGAATGACGATTGCGCAGACGCCATGGCTTGCTGCGTCGGGACTCTATCAGGCAATTTTCTATGTGGTCGCAGGCATCGGATGGGTGCTGCCCGCGATGCCAATCATCAGTTGGATGGCGAAGCCGGACGCGTAAGCGTTCCCGCCGTTATGCGCCGAACCGCACACCGGAGAGCATGACGCGCAGGGCGCGCAGTGAGCGCCGCCGGCCATCCCAACTGACGCGCGGCAGCGCATACGGATTCGATCGTCCATCGGCCGCGACTGTGCCTGCCATGCTCGATACCGCGCTGGCGAAACCGCTCCGCTCCGCCATCAGAACATGCTTCGCATTGAACGAACCGGGATGACCGAACGGATAGGCGAAATGCCGCACCTCGCGGCCAAGCGCCGCCTGCGCGACCGCCTTCCCCATCGAGACCTCGCGCAGCGCCGCATCGTCCGGCAAAGCCGTAAGCATAGGCGAGTTCACGGTCGCACTGCCGATGGTTACCTGCGGATCCGCCGCCAGCGTTGCGACATCCTGCCAGGTCATCGAGGCATCGCGTGACACCGCGGCGAGATCGACCGAATAGCGCTTGCAGAGATCGTGTATCGCAGTCGATAGCTCTGCGGGCGCAAGCGATTGCATCCAATTGGCGAGAAAGTCGTAGAGCTCATGTTTTTCAATGACGCTTTCGGAGCTGAAGTGCTGCTCGCGGCCATGCATCATGAGGCTGATGCGGCCGTGGCGGGCAATCACGTCTTGAAGTGCGAGCCACCAGGCTTCGCCAAGGCCGTCGGGAAACGACGTCGACAGATATACGGCGAACGGGACAGCGTGGCGCGTCAGGACAGGGTATGCGTGCGTCAGGACGTCGCGATAACCGCCATCGAAGGTCAGCGCCACGAAACGGTGGCCGGCTTTCGGCTGCCGCGACCGCCGGCACACCTCGTCCATCGGCACCACGTCGAATTTCCAGTGCTTGAGCGCCTGAATGATCTGCTCGAGAAACTCCGGCGTTATTTCACGCGCCCGCAGCGGCTGGAATCGGCCCGACTGAACTGGCCGAACACGCTCAAACCTCAAAATGGCACCGGCGCCGCCTGTTTTGCCCTCCCGCAACCGCGCAAGGCCGCTGAAATAGGCAAATTCCAGCCCGGCAGCCCGCAGAAATCCGGTTGCGGATGACACCCGACGCTCCTCCCCTCGCCCAGATGCCGGCGAGTGCAGCATTGTCATTACCCTTTGTTGACATTTCTTTGCAAAAGTCCGGCAAAGCGAAAAGTAAACAAACTCCAAAGGCAGGCTTTGCGATGCTCATGGCCGCTGCGATGAAAAGCCCGACGGCAGAACTCCGGGCGCGGTCGAACGCGAGCCGCATTGCGCATGTTGAGATCCTGCGCGATATGCGCGAGGCCGAACCGGTCTGGCGCAGTCTCGAAACCGGGATGCTGACGCCGTATCAGCGGTTCGATTTCCTCGCGCAATGGCAAATGCATGTCGGCGCGCGCGAGGGCCTCCAGCCTTGCATCATCATTGCCTACGACACGGACCGGCAGCCTCTGCTGTTGCTGCCGCTTGCGTCCAGTCAGGAAAATGGCGTGCGCGTTGCCCGTTTCATGGGCGGCAAGCATGTCACCTTTAATATGGCGCTGCTGCGACAGGATTTTGCAGCGGCGGCCACCTCCGTCGATCTCGAAGCGCTGCTCCGGGCTATTCGCGAGCATCCCTCCCGCATCGACATCCTGGCATTAACGCGTCAGCCCGATCGCTGGCGCGATCTGCCGAATCCGATGACGCAACTGCCAAGCCAGACCGCCGTCAACGACTGTCCCTTGATGACGATCGCGCCGGGGTCGCTTCCCGCCGACCGGATCAGCAACTCGTTTCGCCGCCGGCTGAAAGGCAAGGAGCGAAAGCTGCAGGCGCTGTCAGGTTATCGCTATCATCTGCTTGAAACCGACCACGATATCAAACGAACCCTCGACTGGTTCTTCGTTGTGAAGCCGCAGCGCATGGCGGCGCAGAAATTGCCGAATGTGTTCGCCGATCCCGGCGTCGAGGATTTTCTCCGCGCCGCCTGCATGGCGCGGCTTCCGAACGGTGCGCGGGTCGTCGAGATTCATTCGCTCGAATGCGACAGCGAAATCATCGCGCTTTTTGCCGGCGTCGCCGACAACGATCGCTTCTCGATGATGTTCAACACTTACACCATGTCGGAAAACTCCCGCTTCAGTCCGGGGCTGATCCTGATGCGCGACATCATCGATTCCTACGCGGAGCGCGGCCTGACCTCGCTCGATCTCGGCATCGGATCGGACGACTACAAGCGGCTGTTCTGCAAGGGCGACGAGCCGATCTTCGACAGCTTTCTGCCATTGACAACCATCGGCAAGCTCGCCGCCATCGGCATGTCGTCGCTGACGCACGCCAAGCGCATGGTGAAGCAGACGCCTGCACTGATGCAACTGGCGCAGATATTACGCGGCGCCTTGCATCGCTGAAGCTTACGTCACGGGACGGCCGGCGATCAGGCCGCGACCCGCGGCCCCGACTCGATATCGGTGGGATACGACGGCCCGTTCAGCATCGTCACGGACGCGAATCCGATCGCCTTGAGCTGCTCGCTCATGCGCCCTCTCGCCGCGGCGTTCATGGAGGGATCGGGAACGACGATGGCGCGCGCATTATCCGTCAATAGCTTGGCCGGGAGATCGGTCGCCGTGCCGGCATCGAGCAGCACATGATCGTACACCCGCAGCAAGGCATCGAGCGCAAGCGTGAGACGCGGCGATTGCAGCAACGCGCGATCGGTGCCGGCGCGACCCGCACCCACGAGATGAACCGGCGACAGGCGGTCGCGGGTGATGACCTGTCCGAAGGAAGCTTCACCAAGCATCAGGTCGGCGAGCCCAGGCGCCTTTGGATCGGCTGAAATGGCCGCCAGCGTCGGCGACGAATCTGACAAATCCACCAGCACGACCTTGGCGTTGCGCGCCAGAAGCCGCGCCAGGGTCAGTGCCGTCAGCGTAATGCTTTCGTTCTGATCCGTCCCCATGACGGTGATCTTGCGCGCCGCCTCACCCGCGGCACGCAAATCCTTCGCGAGTTGATCGATCTCGGTTACTCCCGCGGCCAGTTCCGGATGGGTATCGCGCAACGCCGGCGCAACGGCCATCCGCGGCGGTGCAGAGCCGAATGTCGCGGATGCGCGAGGCGCGGTCATCCGCAGCAGTTCGCCGGTCGCAATGGCGCCCGCTGTCAACATCAGGGTTGCCAGCGTCGCGATCAGGACGATCGGTAGTTTTTTCGGATACGCCGGAGTATTGGAAACAATGGCACGAGAAATAATCCGTCCGTCGGAAGGAGCCGCATCGATGTTCTCGCGCGTTGTGGCTTCGCGATACCTGGCCAGATAAGACTCCAGCAGATCGCGCTGTGCCTTGGCCTCACGCTCGAGCGCGCGAAGTTTTACGTCCTCACCATTGCTTGACGTTGCCTGCTTCTTAAGCTGTTCAAGGCTGTTGCTGAGTCCCTCAACGCGGCCGCTGGCAATACGGGCATCGTTGTCCAGCGAGCGTGATATTTTACCCGCCTCTTCACGGATCTGGCGATCGAGATCGGCAAGCTGCGCTTTCAGTTCCCTGATCCGCGGATGGTTATCGAGCAGGGTCGACGATTGCTCCGCCAATTGCGCGCGCAATGTTACGCGCTGTTCGGAGAGACGGCGCATCAATTCGGAATTGAGCACCTCCGAGGCTTCGATCGGCTTGCCGCTCTGAAGCATGCCGCGGATCAACCGCGCCTTCGATTCGGCATCCGACTTGAGCGCGCGGGCATTGTTCAGTTGAGTATTGAGCTCACCCAGTTGCTGGTTCGATAACGAGGTATTGTTGGTGCCGACGAAGAGGCTGGATTTGGATCGAAAATCTTCCGCGCGCGATTCGGCGTCCGCGACTTTCTTGCGCAACCCGTCGATTTCACCGGACAACCACTGCCCTGCCGCCTTCGCTTGGTCCTGGCGGGCATTCTGTTGCAAGGTCAAATAGCCATCGGCGACCGAATTCGCGACACGCGCCGCCAGGTCCGGATCGCGCGACTGGAATTCAATCACGACGACGCGCGATTTATCGACGGCGTAGGCGGTCAGTCGATCGTAGTAGGCGTCCAGCACACGCTCTTCGGGGGTCATCCTGAAGGGATCACGACCGATGCCGAACAACCCCAACAGCGCCTTGATGGGTGAAACACCTCGAAGCACGGGATCAAACTCGGGATTCTCGGCAAGCTTGTTTTTCTTGATGACTTCGCGGGCAAGATCGCGCGACAGCACAAGCTGCACCTGGCTGGTGACAGCCTCGGGGTCAAGCGCATTGCGCTCATCGTTGCGCTCGCCGCTCGGCCGCAGGAAGACGTTTT
>JAFEFK010000946.1 GCA_018240625.1 Pseudomonadota bacterium | reverse complement strand
CCTCCATCGTGCGGTCTGACGATGGAGGATGCTGAATGAGACGAGCGATTGTTGCCGCGGCCTTTGCGTTGCTGGCGTTTGGCGGACCTGCCGCGGCAGACGATTATCCCTCGCACCCGATCACGATGGTCGTTCCGTTCTCTGCGGGTGGACCGACCGATGCGCTGGCGCGCATTCTCGGCAAGTTCATGGAGTCGAAGCTCGGCAAGAGCATCGTGATCGAGAACGTCACCGGGGCGGCCGGCTCGATCGGTGTCGCCCGTGTGGTGCACGCTGCCCCCGACGGGTACACCGTCAGCATCGGCCACCTCGGGACGCATGTCGCCAACGGCGCGGTCTACAAGCTCGGCTACGATCTGCTGACCGATCTCGAGCCGGTCGTACTGCTTCCGAGCAACCCGATGATCATCGTCACGAAGAACGCGGTGCCGGCGAAATCGCTGAAAGAACTGGTCGATTGGATCAAGGCCAAACCGGTGCCACCGACGGCCGGCACGGCGGGCGCGGGTTCGGGGTCACATATCGCCGGCATCTATCTTGAAAATCTTACCGGCGTGAAGTTGCAGTTTGTGCCGTATCGCGGCACGGCGCCCGCGATGAACGATCTGATCGCCGGTCAGATCGACCTGATGGTGGATCAGTTGTCGAACTCGATCGCCCAGGTGCGCGCGGGGACTATTCGCGGTTATGCCGTCACAGATACGGCTCGCGCCCAGTCCGCGCCGGATATTCCCACTGCCGATGAGGCCGGCCTGAAGGGCTTCCACATGACGCTATGGTCCGGCCTGTGGGTGCCGAAGGGGACGCCGAAAGACATCGTCGCCAAGCTTAACGCCGCAGCGGTCGCCGCCATGAACGATCCCGGCGTTCGCAAGCAGCTTGAAAATCAGGGCCTGCAGGTCCCGCCGGCCGACAAGTTGTCGCCGGAGGCGCTTGGCACGTGGCAAAAGGCCGAGATCGCCAAATGGTGGCCGATGATCAAGGCAGCACACGTCGAGGTGAAATAGCCTCGGAGCATCCTCATCCTGGCGCGGCGGGCGGCCGGTTCGGGTGCGAATCATGGTTGCCCGACGGCCACGAATGTTGCCTGTGCGCAACACCTCCCGAACATTTAACCTTGCGGGCCGGTGGTGGCTAAAGATGCCGCTATTTGGCCACACGGCTTCGTGAAATCATTCTAAAGGCCACGGCGCTCGGCGGCCCGGAAATTCCCATGTCGGAAGCATTCCGGGCCAAGAAGAAGCCGCGGGGGGAACGAGTTCGCGATGGACGCCAAGACGAATATGAAGAGCAGGCTGCCGAGCCGTCATGTGACGGAAGGTCCGGAGCGCGCGCCCCATCGCTCGTATCTCTACGCCATGGGTCTGACCAGCGAGCAGATCCACCAGCCGTTCGTCGGTGTCGCTTCATGCTGGAACGAGGCCGCTCCCTGCAACATTTCGCTGATGCGTCAGGCCCAGGCCGTGAAGAAGGGCGTGGCATCCCGTGGCGGCACGCCGCGGGAATTCTGCACCATCACCGTGACCGACGGCATCGCCATGGGCCACGACGGCATGCGCTCGTCGTTGCCCTCCCGGGAATGCATTGCCGATTCCGTTGAACTGACCATCCGGGGCCATGCCTACGACGCGCTGGTCGGCCTGGCCGGTTGCGACAAGTCCCTGCCGGGCATGATGATGGCCATGGTGCGCCTCAACGTGCCGTCGATCTTCATTTATGGCGGCTCGATCCTGCCCGGCAATTTCCGCGGCCAGCAGGTCACCGTGCAGGACATGTTCGAGGCCGTCGGCAAACATTCCGTCGGCGAAATGTCCGACGCCGACCTCGACGAAATCGAGCGGGTCGCCTGTCCGTCGGCGGGCGCCTGCGGCGCGCAGTTCACCGCCAACACCATGGCGACGGTCTCCGAGGCCATCGGTCTGGCGCTGCCGTATTCGGCCGGCGCGCCCGCGCCTTACGAGATCCGCGACTCCTTCTGCATGACGGCCGGCGAGAAGGTGATGGAGCTGATCGCGTCCAATATCCGGCCGCGCGATATCGTCACCCGCAAAGCGCTGGAAAACGCCGCGGCGGTTGTGGCGGCGTCCGGCGGATCGACCAATGCGGGGCTGCACCTTCCGGCCATCGCCAACGAGGCCGGTATCAAGTTCGACCTGTTCGACGTGGCGGAAATCTTCAAAAAGACACCGTATGTCGCCGATTTGAAACCCGGTGGCCGTTATGTTGCCAAAGATATGTTTGAGGCTGGTGGCATACCGCTTCTGATGAAAACGCTGCTCGATCACGGCTTCCTGCACGGCGACTGTATGACAGTCACCGGCCGCACGATTGCCGAGAATTTGGCGAGCGTGAAATGGAATCCGCATCAGGACGTGGTCCATCCGGCTGACAAGCCCATCACCGTGACCGGCGGCGTGGTCGGCCTGAAAGGTAACCTGGCTCCGGAGGGGGCGATCGTGAAGGTCGCGGGCATGTCGGAATTGAAGTTTACCGGTCCGGCGCGCTGCTTTGACTGCGAGGAAGACGCGTTCGAGGCCGTGCAGAAAAAGACCTATCGCGAGGGCGAGGTTTTGGTGATCCGCTACGAGGGACCGAAGGGCGGTCCGGGCATGCGGGAAATGCTGGCGACGACAGCCGCGCTGTACGGCCAGGGCATGGGCGGCAAGGTCGCCTTGATCACCGACGGGCGGTTCTCGGGTGCGACACGCGGCTTCTGTATCGGCCATGTCGGGCCGGAGGCGGCAATCGGTGGCCCGATCGGACTGCTCCGCGACGGCGATATCGTCGCGATCGACGCGGTCGCTGGAACTCTTGACGTAAAATTGACCGATGCGGAACTCGCTGACCGCAAGACCAGATGGAAGCCTCGAGAGACCAATCATACATCCGGGGCGCTCTGGAAATATGCCCAGCAGGTAGGACCGGCGGTAAGCGGTGCTCTGACCCATCCCGGCGGGGCGCACGAGAAACAGTGTTATGCGGATATCTAGGGGCACGGTTTTTGTTGTGTTGGCGTGGGGCGCGGCTTTCGCGGGCGCCCCGGTATGGGCTTTTGACGGAACCGTCGCCGGTCAACCCGATACTGCGACCGCGCTGCCCGTCGTGTCCGCGCCGCTCGCCGGTGGGCAGGCCCTCAAGAAGGCGGTTCCGTCGGATACGTCTTTGACGGCCCTGCAATACGCTGCCGAAGGTGGTCATCCGATTGCACAGTGGCGGCTGGGGCGGATGTACGCGAATGGAGACGGCGTCACCCAGGACGATCTGCGCGCCTTCGGGTATTTCAGCCGTATCGCCAATGCCCATGCCGAGGATAGCCCTTCGGCACCGCAAGCTCAGATCGTCGCCAACGCGTTTGTCGAACTCGGACGCTATTATCTCGAGGGCATCCCGAACTCGAAGATCAAACGCGATGCCGAGCGTGCGCGCGAGATGTTCTCTTATGCCGCATCCTATTTCGGCAATGCCGACGCGCAGTACGATCTGGCGCGGCTCTATCTGAAGGGCGTCGGCGCCCCGCACGATGCTAAATATGGCGCGCGCTGGCTCGGCCTCGCGGCGCAGAAGGGCCAGCATCAGGCCCAGGCGATGCTGGGTGAGATGCTGTTCAACGGCGATCAGTTGCCGAAGCAGGCGGCGCGCGGGCTGATGTGGCTGACGCTGGCGCGCGACAGTGCCGCGCCGGACGAGACCTGGATCAAGGACAGCTACAACAAGGCGATCGCCAAGGCGTCCGAGGACGACCGCGCGATGGCGCTGCAGATGCTCGAGCACTGGGTGCAGGGCCGCCGGGACTGACGTCGTTCTCGCTGTCGTCGTCCCTGTAAACGAAGGGACGACCGGAACATCTGGCCCTAGATTTTGACGTTCAGGCCGTTTCCAGATCAAGATCGATCCAGACCGGCACATGGTCCGAGGCCTTTTCCCAGGCGCGGACATGACGGTCGATTCCGACCCCAGCGAGCCGGTCGCTGGCTTGCGGTGACAGCAGGAGATGATCGATCCGCAGCCCGTTGTTCTTCTGCCAGGCGCCGGCCTGATAATCCCAGAACGTGTAGTCGCCAGCGGCATCCGAGCACGCGCGCAGCGCATCGGTCAGACCGAGCCCGAGCAGTTTCTGAAACGTCTCGCGCGTCTGCGGGCGAAATAGAGCGTCGTCCACCCACGCTGCGGGATTGTAGACGTCGCGCGGCGCGGGGATCACATTGAAATCGCCGGCGAGAACGAAGGTTTCCTCGCTTTTCAGACGCTCTCGCGAATAATCAATAAGCCGGGACATCCATTTGAGTTTGTAGGGGTATTTCTCGGTATTCGCAGGGTTGCCATTGGGTAAATAGAGGCATGCGACCCGGACCACCCCGTGTTTAAGCGAGACAGTGCCCTCAAGAAAACGCGACTGCACGTCGTCTTCATCGCCGGCCAATCGGGGGCGGGTTTCGTCGAACGGGAATTTGGACAGCAGCGCCACGCCGTTGAAGGTTTTCTGGCCGTGCGTCACCACGTTGTATCCCAACGCTTCAATAGCTTCGCGCGGGAATTGCTCGTCGACGCATTTGATCTCCTGAAGGCAGGCAACATCCGGCGCGGTCTCTTTCAGCCAGGTCAGAAGATGATCCAGTCGTTGCCGGACTGAATTGACGTTCCAGGTGGCTATCCGCATGACCGGTTCCGCGCGTTATGTTGTCTGATTGATAAGGCGTATCACGGCCTCTGACGGTCGCGCAGCACAGGGATCGCGTTGTCAGATCGAAAAGCTGGTGCCGCATCCGCAGGACGCGGTGGCGTTTGGATTGACGACCCGGAACGACGCCCCGATCAGGTCGTCGACGAAATCGACCTCCGAACCCGCCAGAAACGGCACCGATGCGGGATCGACGAGGACCACGGCGGTATCGCGCGCGATCACCAGATCGTCGTCGGCCTTGGCCCGATCGACGTCGAATTTGTACTGAAAGCCCGAGCAGCCGCCGCCTTCGACGCTGATCCGGAGCATGGCGCCGTCACCTTCGGTCTTGAGGATTTCCCCGATCCGGCGGGCCGCGCGTTCGCTGACGGTGATATTGGCTGCTGTCATCGGACGACTCCGTATGCGATGGGCGTGTATTGTCCAGGGTTTTGAAATGCTCGCAAGTCGTAGTTAAGTGTGCCGGGCTTTGGAATCAAATGGTTAGAGGGTCAAAACACCGTGTCGGTCGGAATGGCTGCTCCTCGCGCAATCTATGCCAGCGACCCCGACCGGAGCCGCGGTCGCCTGTTCGACGAGCCGCCGAGCAAGACCCGGAGTGCGTTCCGCCGCGATTGCGACCGCGTCATTCACTCCACCGCATTTCGCCGGTTGAAACACAAGACCCAGGTCTTCGTCTATCACGAAGGCGATCATTACCGGACCCGGCTCACCCACACCCTCGAGGTTGCCCAGATCGCCCGCGCGCTGGCCCGGCAGCTCGGGCTCGACGAGGATCTCACCGAAACGCTGGCGCTGGCGCACGATCTTGGCCATCCGCCGTTCGGCCATGCCGGGGAGCGGGCGCTGGACGCCTGTCTCGAGGCCTACGGCGGTTTCGATCACAACGCGCAGACGCTGAGGGTTGTGACCTCGCTGGAACATCGCTATCCGGATTTCGACGGCCTCAACCTGACCTGGGACTCGCTTGAGGGGATCGTCAAACACAACGGTCCGCTGACCGATCGTCAGGGGAGCGCAGTCGGTCGTTATCAAGGCCGCGGCATCCCGGTCGGCATAGCCGATTTCAATCAAACCTACGACCTCGAACTCTGGAGTTTTGCCTCGCTCGAGGCGCAGGTCGCGGCCATCGCGGACGATATCGCCTACGATGCGCATGACATCGACGATGGCCTGCGAGCCGGCCTCTTTACGGTTGACGATCTCAAGGCAATGCCGCTGACGGCAGGAATGATCGCCGACATCGCAAAGCGCCATCCGTCGCTGGACGACGGCCGGCGCGGCGCGGAACTGGTGCGCGAGCTGATTTCCTATTTGATCACGGCCGTCATGTCGGAGGCAGGCAGGCGGTTGGCGCAGGCAACTCCGCAATCGGTCGATGACGTACGCCGTCACGATCAGGCATTGATCGCCTTTCCAGCCGATGTCGCCGAGGCGGAAGCCGGGATCAAGGCGTTTCTCAGGAAACACATGTACCGGCATCTCAGGGTCATGCGGGTGATGGGCGATGCCGAAACCATCGTCTGGAATCTGTTCGCACGCTACCGGGACGATCCGGCGGCGCTTC
>JAFEFK010000945.1 GCA_018240625.1 Pseudomonadota bacterium | reverse complement strand
GCGTCATCTCTTCCGTTACCCCCCTCCCGGATCGCTTCGCGATCCGACCTCCCCCGCAACGGGGGAGGTGACAAGAAAAATGCCGCGCTGACACGCGTCGATCTCTCCCCTATGGGAGAAGGTGAAAACATCGGGACTGTCGAGGCACGTCACCACAACAATCCGCCGCCGCCGACACTGACCGACGTCGTCACCACGCTGCGCACCCTCGGCAAAGCGGAACTGCCGGCGCAACTCGCACGCTGGCTCGACGAGTTGGATGAAACCGGCCGCTGGGCGCTGTTGAAACTCGTCACCGGCGCGATGCGGATCGGCGTGTCCGCGCGCCTGGCGAAAACCGCCGCAGCCGCGCTTGGCGGCAAGGACGCCCATGACATCGAACTGATCTGGCCGGGCCTCGCGCCGCCCTATCTCGACCTGTTCGCATGGCTCGAAGACCGTGGCGACAAGCCGGTCAATCTCGACCCGGCACCGTTCCGGCCGGTGATGCTGGCGCATGCGGTCGAAGACACTGATTTTGCGAATCTCGATGCCGCCGATTTCACGGCCGAATGGAAATGGGATGGCATTCGCGTGCAGGCGGTCAGTGGGCGCGACGAACAAGACAGCGTCGTCACGCGTCTCTATTCCCGCACTGGCGAGGACATTACCAAGAGCTTCCCGGATTTGCTGCCGGCGCTCCATCTCCCCGGCGCGCTCGATGGCGAACTGCTGGTGGTGCGCGACGGCCGGGTGCAGTCGTTCAATGTGTTGCAACAACGATTGAACCGGAAATCGGTGACGCCAAAACTGATGAAGGAGTTTCCGATCCATCTGCGCGCCTATGATCTGCTCGGCGACGGGGATAACGATTTGCGCGAGCTACCCTTCATGGATCGGCGACAGCGGCTCGAGGCATTCATCGCAGCGATCGACGACCCCCGCGTCGATCTCTCGCCGCGGGTTGATTTTTCCTCGTGGGACGCACTCGCGGCGGCGCGCGCCGATCCGGCAGCCGCCGGTGCGGGCGACGACGCCGAGGCTGTCGAGGGCGTGATGCTGAAGCGCCGCGACGCGCCGTATCTGCCGGGCCGCCCGAAGGGCCCGTGGTGGAAATGGAAG
The DNA here is from genome assembly GCA_018240625.1 of Pseudomonadota bacterium. Lineage (GTDB taxonomy): Bacteria > Pseudomonadota > Alphaproteobacteria > Rhizobiales > Xanthobacteraceae > Nitrobacter. The sequence continues at coordinate 10,781 of JAFEFK010000945.1, read as the reverse complement.
CGCGATCCGCACATCATTGACGCCGTGCTGATGTATGCGCAGCGCGGTCACGGCAAGCGTTCGTCATATTATTCCGACTACACATTTGGCGTCTGGACGACGATCGACGGCGACGAGCAACTGGTGCCGGTCGGCAAGGCCTACTTCGGTTTCACCGACGAAGAGCTGTTGCAGATCGATCGCTTCGTCCGCCGCAACACCACCGAGACGTTCGGTCCGGTGCGCCATGTCGTGCATGAGGCGAATCACGGGCTGGTGCTGGAAGTTGCCTTCGAGGGATTGCAACGCTCGGCCCGACACAAATCCGGCGTGGCGATGCGCTTCCCCCGCATCAGCCGGCTGCGCTGGGACAAGCCACCACGCGAGGCGGACCGGCTTGAAACGCTCGAGCGGATGCTGAAATCGGAAACAGTCTCTGTTGTCGGCACATGAAGGACCGTTAGCCATTGACGCAACCGCATTGGTTCCCCATCTCCGACGGGCTATAGCTATATACCGGGATCGAATTCGCAGGAGATCGACCATGCAGGACGACACAAGGCAGATGCCGGGCGACGCACCTCGCGACTACCCCCAGGGTTTGCCGCCGCGCGGTGATGGCCTGTCGCGATTTATGGGCGGTTCGCCGCTGGCAGTCGCATTTCGGCTGATTCTGCTGTCGATCCTGGTTGGCGTCATGCTGGCGGCGATCGGCTTCGATCCCTGGAATATCGTGCACAGCATCCGCCTGTTGATCGAGCGCGTCTGGAATCTCGGCTTCGACGCGATCAACGGGCTGTGGCGTTATTTCCTGCTCGGCGCCGTCATCGTGATTCCGATCTGGCTGTTGTCGCGGCTGTTCGGCGCGCCGCGCGGGCGGTAGCGGCAGCAACATGCGAGTTCAGTTTATCGGCTGCGGCGACGCGTTCGGGTCCGGCGGCCGATCCAATACCTGCTTTCATCTGACCGGCGACCGCACCAACCTCCTGATCGACTGCGGCGCGTCGTCGCTCGTGGCACTCAAGCGCAATCATATCGACCTCGATAAGATCGGCCTGATTCTGATTACTCATTTCCACGGCGATCACTTCGCCGGCCTGCCGTTCTTCATCCTCAACGCGCAATTCAGCCGCAGGCAGGCACCGCTGACTATCGCCGGCCCGGCCGGACTCAGGATGCGGTTCGTTCAGATAATGGAAGCGCTATTTGAAAACTCTTCAAAGACACCACAGAAATTCGAGATCAATCTGGTCGAACTCGAACCGGGCAAGGCGGCAACGTTTGGCCAAACTGCAGTCACGCCATTCACTGTGATTCATGGCGCCGGAGGCGGCCCGTTCCATGCCTATCGCGTCGAAAGCGAAGGCCGGGTCGTGACCTACAGCGCCGACACCGCATGGACGGAGGCGCTCGTCCAGGCCGCACACCATGCCGATCTCTTTATCTGCGAGGCCTACACATTTGACACCAACGTTCGGAACCATCTGAGCTACGCGACGCTTGCCGAACATCTGCCGCGCATCGCTCCGAAACGACTGATTCTGACCCACATGAGCGACGACATGCTGGCCCGAACCTCGGACATTCCGCATATCGCGGCCCATGACGGCCTCTTGATCGAGCTATGATGGACGCGCGCGCTCCCTCGCCGCAACCGGAGTCTGCTTCAACGACGGGAAGCCGCGTGACCAACGCGCAGGTCTTTGCCATTGCGGGACCTGCGATGGTCGCGAACCTGACAACGCCGCTGCTCGGCATCGTCGCCACGATTGCGATCGGACGGCTCGGCGACGCCACGCTGCTCGGCGGCGTGGCCATGGCCTCCGTCATATTCGATTGCATGTTCTGGCTATTCGGTTTTCTGCGCATGGGCACGGTCGCGCTGACGGCACAGGCCACGGGCGCGCGCGACACTGGAGAGATTGCGGCACTGCTGATGCGGGGCTTCGTCGTTGCAGGCGTGACCGGCTTAGGCGTGATCGTCCTGCAAATCCCGCTCTCGGCCATGATCTTCGATGCGATGGGCGGAAGCGCGCGCGTGACCGACGCCGCACGAAGCTATTTCGGAATCCGCATCTGGTCGGCGCCGATGGCACTCGCGAATTATGTCGTCCTCGGCTGGCTGGTCGGACAGGCTCGCGCCACGATCGCCCTGTCGGTGCAGATCGCGATCAACCTCGTCAACATGGCGGCGACCGTTGTTCTGGTGCTGGTGTTCGATCTGGGCATCGCGGCAGCGGCCATCGCGGCGATTATCGCGGAGACCAGCGGCCTGCTGCTGGGTGTTCTGGTCGCGCGACAGATCTCGCAACGCTCGCTCGCGGTCTCCATGGCGGTATTGCTCGATCGCGCAAAACTTCTGCGCATGTTCGCCGTCAATCGCGACATCATGATCCGGACAGCCGCGCTAATCACGGCATTTCTGTTCTTTACGGCGCAGGGCGCTCGCTCCGGTGACGTGACGCTGGCGGCCAATGCGGTCCTGAACAATTTTCTTCTCATCAGCGCCTTCTTCCTCGACGGCCTCGCCAACGCCGCCGAGCAGATGTGCGGCCGCGCCATCGGTGCCCGCGACCGTGCCGGTTTCAGCGGCGCGACGCGGCTTGTCATTTCATGGGGATTCGCATTTGCGCTCGCGGTAACCGCCGTTTATGCCCTGTTCGGATCACATCTGATCGACATCATGACGGCGAGCGCGGATGTGCGGCTGATCGCGCGTGACTATCTCTGGCTGGTCGCGCTGGCTCCGGTGCTCGGCGTGTTCGCCTTCGCCTATGACGGCATTTATATCGGCGCGACCTGGACGCGCGACATGCGCAACCTGATGCTGCTGTCGCTGGTCATCTTCCTCGCGGCGTGGTGGGCGCTGCGGCCGTTCGGCAATTCCGGCCTGTGGGGCGCCCTGCTCGTTCACTATGCCGCGCGCGGCGGATTGCAGAGATTGCGTTATCCAGCGCTGCTGAAGGCGACATTCCCGGTTCTTACGACACCGGCCAGTCCTCGGCCGTAATCGCCGCGGCATCGGCGCCAACGATCTCCGATAGCGAGTCGCGCCCCGTGCGTAGCAGCGTCGATGTCAAATCGCGCTTGATGTTATCGACCAGCCCGAGCCCTTTGTAGATCAGAGACGAATAAAGCTGGATCAGTGTCGCGCCCGCGCGAATCTTAGTCAGCGCAGCGCCGCCGGTGTCGATACCACCGACCCCGATCAGCGGAAACGCACCCTCCGCTCGCACGTAGGTCTCCGCCACCATCCGGGTCGAGAGCCGGAACAGGGGCCGGCCGGACAATCCGCCCTGCTCTTTCGCGCGCGATTGATCGCGCAGGGTTTCGGGCCGCGCCAATGTCGTATTGCCGACGATCATGCCGTCGACGCGGCGCGAGCGCGCGATGTGAACGACGTCGTCGAGTTCGGTGAGCGTCAGATCCGGCGCGATCTTGAGCAGCACCGGCGAGTCGCCCGCGTGTTGGCGGACGCGCTCGCGCGCATCGATCACCTGCGCCAGGAGATCGTCGAGCGCCGCCGCCTGCTGCAAATTGCGCAGGCCCGGCGTATTAGGCGACGACACGTTGACGGTGAAGTAGCTCGCCACCGGCGCAAAGGTCTCGATCAGCTTCACATAATCGGCAACGCGATCGGCCGAATCCTTGTTGGCGCCTACGTTGACGCCTACGATGCCGCCGGAATGCGCGCGCGCTGCCAGCCGTCGCAGCACGGCATCGGCGCCGTCGTTGTTGAAACCCATCCGGTTGATCACGCCTTCGTCGCGCTCGAGCCGGAACAGGCGCGGACGCGGATTTCCGGCTTGCGGCTTCGGCGTTACCGAGCCGATTTCGACAAATCCGAATCCCAGCCGCAACAGCGCGTCGGGCACCTCGGCGCTCTTGTCGAAACCGGCAGCCATGCCGATCGGGTTGGAAAAATTCAGACCGAAAGCGCGAACCGCCAGTTTCGGATCGTCACCGCGCGCGCGGATCGGCGGCAGCAGCCGCAATCCCTGGATCGCCATGCGATGTGCGTCTTCCGGATCGAACCAGCGCAGCAGCGGCAGGGAGAAAGCGTCAAACGCACGGATCACGGCGCAAGCTCCGGAATATCGTGAGTGCCGTCCGATCGTGCGCGCATATCCAGCACCGCCGTAACATGGCCAAGATCGAGTTCGCCATAGAGATGCGGAAACAACTCGCCGCCACGCGACACTTCCCAGCGCAACGCGTCTCCCAGCCCGCCGGCATCGATCGCGATCAGGAACAGGCCGGTCTGGCCACCGAAATGTTTGCGGGCCGTGCCTTCGACCTGCGATGCAGTAGAAAAATGGATGAAACCGTCGCGCAAATCGTCGGCGCTGCCACGGAAAACGCCGTGCCGCTCGGCCTCCCGCCAGACTGAGGCCGGACAGATTTTGTAAATCGTGCGCAAGCGCGTTCCATGCCGTCGTTGCGCTCCAACATGTTGAAAAAGCGCATGATCCCGTCACCGCTCCGCAGAATTGGCGCGGATCACGCGCGACCGTATCGGGGGGCGGATCACACTTCAAGAGCGACATTTTGAACACCGGGCGCATTGCAGGCGGCCGCCGATTGAGGTAATAATTCCTAGTTTTTGACAAAATTCACCGTCTCGGAGACCGAGAATCAGGACGCGCCCATGTCGATGCTGACACACGATCAGATCTGGACGGCGCTGGATCGTCTGGCGGAGCGCGCCGGCCTGTCGCCGTCGGGACTGGCAAAAAAATCCGGACTCGATCCGACCACGTTCAACAAGTCGAAGCGCATCACCAGCGACGGCCGCGAGCGGTGGCCTTCCACCGAATCGGTTGCGAAGGCGTTGGCCGCGACCAGTACCGCGATCGATACCTTCGTGCAGTACATCGAGGATACCGCGCGCGCCGCGCAGGCGGTACCGCTGCTCGGCTTTGCCGAAGCCGGTTCCGGCGGTTACTTCGACGACGGCGGCTTTCCGGTCGGCAAGGGCTGGGATGAAGTGGGACTTCCCTCCGTCAACGACGAGCACGCTTACGCATTGGAAATTTCCGGCGACTCCATGAAGCCCGCCTATCGCGACGGCGACGTCATCGTGGTCTCGCCGGGGACGCAGATCCGGCGCGGCGACCGCGTGGTGGTGAAGACCAAGGACGGCGAAGTGATGGTGAAGGAACTCAAGCGCCGCACCACAAAACTGCTCGAACTGCAGTCGCTCAATCCCAATCACGTCGACCGCACAATTGCCGCCGCCGACGTGGAATGGATCGCGCGCATCGTGTGGGCGAGCCAGTAATTCTTTTCCCTCTCCCCTTGTGGGAGAGGGAAACAAGGGATGTTCGCAGCCTCACACGCTCCGCGCCAGCGCGCCATCGATCATCGCGACCGCATTGTTCACGCCGTAGACCGCCACGAACGAGCCGAAGCGCGGGCCTTTCTCCTGACCCAGCAGCACCTGATAGAGCATGTTGAACCAGTCGAGCGACACGCCGGGGCGGCCGTCCTTGGCGAGTTTCTTGTGATCCAGAAACGGTTCGCGACGGCCGATCTCGTAGACCGCGTTCTGGATATCTTCCGCCGATGCGCCATCCGGCAGTTGCGACAGCGCATCGCGCAAGTCCTGCAATGCGATCCGCTCGTTCTCCGTCGGCTCGCGGAACGTCTTCGTCGGCGCCACGAAATCGCGGTAGTAGTTGATCGCATAGCCGACCATCGCATCGAGCTTCGGGTGGGTCTGCGGCGTGACGCCCGGACGATAGCGGCCGATGAAACCCCACAGCGTCTCGGCATTCTCGGCATTCGACGACGACACCAGCGTCAGCAGCAACTGGAACGTGACCGGCATATCGGCCTTGGGCGGATGACCGGCATGGATGTGCCAGACCGGATTGGCAAGTTGCTGTTTCGCGTCCTGGCGCAAAAAGCCGTCGAGAAACTGCTGGTAGTCGTCGACGTTGCGCGGAATCACGTCGAAGAACAGGCGTTTCGCCGACTTCGGTTCGCGGTACATGAACAGCGACAGCGATTCCGGCGAGGCGTAGCGGAGCCACTCGTCGATGGTCAGGCCGTTGCCCTTCGACTTGGAAATCTTCTGGCCCTTGTCGTCGAGAAACAGTTCGTAGTTGAAGCCTTCGGGCGGCGTGCCGCCGAGCGCCGAACAGATCTTGCCGGACAATTTGACCGAATCGATCAGGTCCTTGCCGGCCATCTCATAGTCGACGCCGAGCGCGGTCCAGCGCATCGCCCAATCCGGCTTCCACTGCAGCTTGCAACGGCCGCCGGTGACCGGAAGCGTGACACGTTCCCCGGTTTCGGGATCGTCGTAGGAAACCGTGCCGGCCTTCGCATCGTGCGCCACGATCGGCACCTGCAACACCACACCGGTGCGCGGGCAGATGGGTAAGAATGGCGAGTAGCTCGCCGCGCGCTCCTCACGCAAGGACGGCAACATGATCGCCATCACCTTGTCGATGTTTTCCAGAACCTTGAGCAGCGTCGCGTCGAAGCGGCCTGATGTGTAGTAGTCGGTGGAGCTGGCGAACTCGTAATCGAAGCCGAACGTATCGAGAAACGCGCGCAGCCGCGCATTGTTGTGCGCGCCGAAACTCGGGTGAGTCCCAAAGGGATCGCGCACCTTTGTCAGCGGCTTGTTCAAATCCTGCGCCAGCATCTCCTTGTTGGGCACATTGTCCGGCACCTTGCGCAGGCCGTCCATGTCGTCGGAAAACGCCAGCAGCCGCGTCTTGATCTTGTCTTCCGTCAGCACACGAAACGCGTAACGCACCATGGTGGTGCGCGCGACCTCGCCGAAGGTGCCGATATGCGGCAGGCCCGACGGGCCATAGCCGGTCTCGAACAGCACCTCGTCTTTCGGCTTCTTCTTCAGGCGCGCGACAATCGCTTTCGCCTGCTCGAAAGGCCATGCATTGGACTGTTCGGCGAGCTCACGCAGATCGCTCGCTGATGGTATTTCGGGCATCTCAACTCTCCACGGCGCGCGGCGTCGCCACTGCAATTTCAGAATGGGCTGACGGAAAAATACCGCAGCCACAGATCGGTATAGCGGCCTTTTTCCCAGATCCGGAACAGCGCCCAGTTCAATGCCTGGCGCAGCACGTCATTGCCTTTTTTCACGCCGATACCGATGCCTTCGCCGAAATACCGGCTCTCTACAAACGGACCACCGCTGAACGCGCAGCATTCCGCGGAATCAGTGCCGTTGATCCAGAACGCCAGCGAGATGGCATCGCCAAAGATGAAGTCGACCTCGCCCCGCCGCAGCGCCTGCCGCAGCGCCTCGTCGTTCGGATAAGGGTGCAGTTCCGCATCGGTGAAAAAGGTCTTGAGATAGGCCTCGTGCGCCGACCCCGCGATCACGCCGACCTTCTTGCCCTCGAGGTATTCCGGACGCACGTCGACCATCACGGCATCGCGCCGCGACACGAACCGCGCCGGCGCACGATAATAGGGGTCGGTGAAATCCAGCCGCTTGCGCAGTTCAGGCGTCACCGCGAGCGAGGCAATGATGGCATCGCCGCGGTTGCTCGCAATGGCATCCAGCAACGTTTCGAAGCGCCGCATCTGAATCGTGCAGGTAACCTTGATCTCCTCGCACAGCGCCCGCGCCAGATCGACGTTGAACCCGGCGGGATTGCCGTCGGGGCCCGTGAAGTTGAAGGGCGGATAGTCGGTCTCGGTGAGAAAGCGGATCACGGTCAGACGGGACAGATCGGGGCGATCCGGGCGGCGGCGCGGATCCCAGAAGCCCGGCACCGCCTGCGGCGCGGCCGTGGCCGCCTTCGGCGGTGTCGATGGCACCGTCTGTGCGCGAACACCGCCGGGCAAACCGAGGATCAGCAGGGAACCAAGCAGCAGGGTTCCCAACACGGTTGCGCAGCGGCGGCGGATCAATCTTTCGTTGAAGAGAATGGCAATCTGTGGTTGCATTTGGCTGGGGCTTTTCGAATGGAGGGTCTTATAGACCATCCAGACGAAGACGCGAGTGCCGTTTGAGTTGGGGGGTATCACATGGCCCTTTTGGACCATGTTGGACCTAGCGCTGTTGATCCCGCGTCCCGGATGGCCACGCGCATGAGCAGCGCGCGACCCTATCCATGGCCACCTGTCCCGGCCAGCGTGTTCGACATCCTCTCATCCAGCAACGACAATCATTCAGCCGGGCATGAGGTGGGCCGCGCTGACGAGTTGGACTGCCTGCGACGCGTGCTTGCACCGGCGTTGCTGCGCGCGGCCGGACAACGCGGCCGTGCACTCGGCATCGGCGGTGACCAGGTTCTGATCCGAGCCGGCATCATTGACGAGGAAACTTACCTCGACCGCCTGGCGTTCCATCTCGAACTCAAGAGCGAGACATTTGCGACCGTCGACCGAGACGATTCGCCTCTGCTCGATCGGCAAATTCCCGAGGCCGCAAGATTCGGCCTGATTCCCTTGCGGCAAGATGGTCGGCTGATCTGGACGCTGACGCCACGCGGCATCGCGGCGCGCACACTCTGCCAGCTTGTCGCCCGATACCGCGATCTCAAGCCCCACATCCGCCTGACATCCACGAGCCGTGCACAACAATTCCTGATGCAACAGGGCGGCGTGGCGATGGAGCGGGCCGCGACCCGGCAGTTAAGCGACAAGTGGCCCTCGATGTCCGCGGCGCCGACAACGGTCAGCAACTCGCCGTGGCGAAGCCGCATCACCCGATGCTGCGGCGTGTTGGCGCTCGCCCTCCCGCCACTCGTTATTGCGCCTGGAATTCTGAGCAGTTTTCTGGCGATCTGGTTCCTGGGTTTCGTAGCCTTGCGCGTTACCTGCAGCTTGTGGCCGCGATCGACACTGCCGGACCAGCCCCGCCTCTCCGACGATCGATTGCCCGTCTACAGCATAATCGTCGCGCTTTATCGCGAGGCAGCCTCGGTCGCACCTTTAATGCGATCACTCGATGCTCTGGATTATCCGCGCGAGAAGCTCGACATCATTCTGGCGATCGAGCCCAACGATCTGCAGACCCGCGCCGCCATTGCGCGACTGGGACCGATGCCTCACGTCCGGGTCCTGATCGTGCCCGCGGTCAAGCCGAAGACAAAGCCCAAAGCTCTCAATTGCGCGCTGCCATTTGCCCACGGCCGATTTGTCGCGGTATTCGATGCCGAAGACCGTCCAGACCCTTTGCAACTTCGCGCCGCGCTTGATGCATTTCACGTTCACGGCGCCGATACGGCCTGCGCGCAAGCCAGCCTGCGTATCGACAACCTCACTCATAGCTGGCTGTCGCGAATGTTCGCGATCGAATATGCCGGTCAGTTCGATGCCGTCTTGCCGGGAATGGTCCAGTTGGGACTGCCGCTTCCTCTCGGCGGATCGTCGAACCATTTTCGGACCGATGTGCTGCGCGAAGTTGGCGGCTGGGACTCGCACAATGTCACCGAAGACGCCGATCTCGGCTTCCGTCTGGCTCGCTTCGGATACCGCTCCGTTACGTTTTCTTCGACGACAGGCGAGGAAGCCCCGATTGCCGTCGGCGATTGGCTGCGCCAACGCACGCGATGGATGAAAGGATGGGTTCAAACCTGGCTCGTCCACATGCGCCGGCCATGGCGGCTTTGGCGTGAGGCCGGGCCGTTCGCATTTTTTACGTTGAACCTGATCGTCGGCGGCAACGTGCTGACCGCACTGGCCTACCCAATTCTGATCTACGCGTTTCTCGCGCGTCTGATTGCCGCCACCATGTCGGGCGCCCCGCTGGCCTTTCTGGCAGAATGGCCAGCGCCCCTGCATCTCGCTGCCATCGTTGCGGGATATCTCTCCACGATCGTTGTCGGATTTGTCGGCCTCGCCAAGCTCGGACAGTTGCGGCGCGGCTGGATACTCGCGCTCACTCCGCTGTACTGGCTCTGCCTCTCGGCCGCCGCATGGCGGGCAGTCTGGCACTACATTAAAGATCCCTATCACTGGGAAAAAACCCAGCACGGTATCGTTACCCGTCACACGCCAGCGGGAGCTTCGGACGCCGCTGCCTCTGCAACAACGTTCACAGATAGCGCTTGAGATCCTCGGCCGCGGCTTCCGGCGTGCGCTGGAGATTGAACGGCGAAACGAAGTGGCCGTCGCGGTCCATCAAATAGATCAGCGCCGTGTGATCCATCGAATAGTCGCCATCCTTCAACGGAACCTTTTTCGCGTAGACTCGATATTCGGACACCATCTTCGCGACCGCGGCCGCATCTCCGGTCAACCCTTTCAGGTGCGGGTCGAAGCTTGTGAGATAGTCCTTCATCACGGCCTGGGTATCGCGCTCCGGATCGACCGAAACGAAATAGGCATTGATGCGGTCGGCGTCCTTGCCCATTGCCCGCAGCACCTCCGACATCTCGAACAGCGAGGTTGGGCAGACATCGGGACAATGGGTATAGCCGAAGAAGATGATGGTCGGACGGCCGACCAGGCTCTTTTCGGTAACGGTCTGGCCGGTCTGATCGGTCAGTTGGAAGGGACCGCCGATCGACGCCGGCGCGGTTGCGCCGCGCAGACCGCCCAGCAGCCACAGCACCACGACAAGCCCGATCGCCAGGCTGCCGGCAAAGGCCGCAAATACAACCAGCGGGCGGGTGGCTCGATCCGTCATCAGGAATCCTTCAGAGTGGGGTCAGAAGCAGGCAGCGATGCCAGAGGCAAGCATCTCAAAGAATACGGTGGTCCCATAGTGCGCCCACAGCGCCAGCGCACCAAGCAGCAGAACCGCGCCGATGGCCGCGCTCCCGGCTACAATCGTGGAGGCAATCCCTCGCTGCGAGGTCGTCGGTTGC
>JAFEFK010000944.1 GCA_018240625.1 Pseudomonadota bacterium | reverse complement strand
GCGCCGTGGCGGTCCAGATAGGCCTCCAGCACGGCCGGATCGTTGGCGATCTTGGACGGTTCGCCCTCGGCGATGACGTGACCCTGATGGAATACCGTGATGCAGTCGGACAGTGACAACACGCGATCGATATCATGTTCGATCAGCAGCACCGTGTGGTGGCGGGAAAGATTGCGGATCAGCGTGCCGATGCGCTCGCGGTCGGCATCGCCGAGACCGGCCAGCGGTTCATCAAGCAGAAGCAATTCTGGGTTCGTTGCCAGTGCGACCGCGATCTCGAGCAGCCGCTGTTCGCCGTGCGCGAGGTTGGAGCACAATTCGTGCGCGCGCTCGACCAGGCCGACGGTTGCCAGCAGCGCCCAGGCCTTCTCGCAGACTTCCGGCAGTCGATAGGCATCGCGCCACAGGGATGCGCGGTGAGGCGAGCGTGCTTGCGCGGCGACCCGCACCGTTTCGAACACCGTCAGGTGGCTGAACACGCTGACGATCTGGAACGACCGCGCCAGTCCGCCGTCGATGCGCTTGTGTGCGGCCATGGTCGTCATGTCGCGGCCAAGGAAACTGATGGTGCCTCCATCATGCGGCATCAGGCCGGTGAGGATGTTGAAGAACGTGGTCTTGCCGGCGCCGTTGGGTCCGATCACGCTGTGCAGCGTGCGCGCCTTTACCGTAAGATTGATCTTGTCGGCGACGACGAGCGAGCCGAACCGTTTCGATAGTTCGCGCACTTCGAGTACCGGCGTGTCCGCCTGAGCAGGAGCCACCGACTCCATGTCGAGCAGGCTCACCGACTTGCCTCGCGGCGGAATCTCCTGGTCGGTCAGGGACCAGCGATCGCCACGGCCGCGCAGCCGCATCCAGATGCCGGATACGCCTTCCGGCGACAGCAGGATGAACGCGATCAGGATCAGGCCGAACACCAGCCACCAATGCTCGGTGATCGAACTCAGCTTGTCGCTGAGGGTGAGGAAAATCATCGCGCCCCAGGTAGAGCCGAGAAAGTGATGAATGCCCCCTAAGATCGTCATCATCACGGGGTCGCCGGCGTGCTGCCAGTTCAGATTGTCCGCGTAGACACTCTGGATCATGAACGTCAGCAGGCTTCCGGCCAGACCGATGAAGGCGGCGGACAACACGAAGGCAACCAGCTTGAAGCGCGTGGTGTCGAAGCCGAGGCAGCGGACACGTTGCTCGTTGTCGCGTATCGCCTGCAGCACCCGGCCGAACGGCGAATGAACGATGCGCCAGATCGCATAGATGCCGCACAGCACCACCGCGACGACGAAATAATGGTAGGCAAGCGGCGCTACGAGGGTATTGCGGACAATGCCCTGCAGGCCATTCTCGCCGCCGGTCACGTCCGTCCACTTGAATGCAATTTCGTAGAAGAGCTGGGTGAAAGCGAGAGTCAGCAGGGAGAAGTAGATGCCGCGGCGGCGCAGGATCAGAAGGCCGATGATGAGGCCGAGCAGGGCGGCGGTCGCAGTTCCGAAAATAATTGACAGGTAGATATTATTGAAGAAATGAAGCATCGCCAGCCCGGCGGCGTAACTCGCCGCGCCGAAGAAAGCAGATGCTCCGAACGATACCAGCCCGGTATAACCGAGCAGCAGATTAAAGCCGAGCCCGTAGAGCGCATAGATCGCGATCTCCGTCGCCAGACTTGCCGTCGATCCGATGCGCGGCAGCACGAAAGGCAGCACGGCAAGTACCACACCCGCGACCACAACCGGATGCAGCAACCACTTGCGAAGAGACTTCATTCGAAACGCTCCCAGCTTTCGCCGAGCAAGCCACGCGGCCGAACGAGAAGAATCAGAATCATCAGCGCGTACATCACCGCGGTAGAGGCGGCGGGCCAGAACTGGATCGACAGCGCGACGGAGACGCCGACCAGGAGGCCGCTAATGACAGCGCCGCCGAAGCTGCCAAGGCCGCCGATGGTGACGACGACGAAAGCCGGCATGATCGCGGCTTCGGACATCGACGGCACTACGCTCCACAGCGGCGCGGCAAGGACGCCGGCGATGCCGGCAACGGCCGTACCCAGGCCGAACACGGCGGTGAACACGCGCTTGAGGTTGATGCCCAGCATGCTGACCATTTCCGGATCGCGGCTGCCGGCACGAATGATGCGGCCATAACGCGTTCCCTGCAGGAACAGCCACAGCGCGATCAGGATCATCACCGTCACGACCAGCACGAACAGGCGATATTTGGTCACCAGCACCGGGCCCCAGACGATGAAGCCCGACAGCCACGCCGGCGGGTTGAATGGATGCCCGGCGGCGCCCCAGATAGTGCGGATCAATTCTTCGACGAACAGTGCAATGCCGAAGGTCATGAACAGTCCGAGCAGCGGCTCCTTGCCGTAGAGCGGACGCATCAACGTCATTTCGATGACGATGCCGACGAGGCCGACCCCCAGCGGGGCGAGCAAGATGGCCCAGGGGCCGAGCGTGTCGCGCAAAGTCAAAGCAAAATAAGCGCCAAGCGCGAAATAGACGCCATGCGCGAAATTGACGATCCCGAGCATGCCGAAAATGATCGAAAGCCCGATCGCGATCAGGACATAGAGAAAACCAAGGACAAGCCCGTTGACGACCTGCGAGATAATCAGCTCGGTCATTTCGATACCGCTGTAAGGATGATAATGAGCAGGGCGACCTCAGTCACCCTGCTCGTCAAAGAAGGAAAGAGCGTCCGGCGTCAGGCCTTGAAGGTGCAGCCGATGTCAGCCTGACTTCCGTAGGCTTCATTGAGCGCCGCCGGGTCTTTCGGATACTCGCTCTTGATGTCGAAATAGTCGTACTTGTCGGTAATCTTGTCTTTCACCTGCGCGACCAGCAGCGGTTGCACCAGTTGATGATCGAAATTGCGGAAGAAGATCGGAGCGTCCTTGTAGCCTTCGAACTTGTGCTCCTCGAGGAAGCCGACCAGCTTCGCCGAGTCGGTCGATTTGGTTTCCTTGATCGCGGTCAGGATCGAGGTCATGCCGAACCAGTCTTGCCAACCCTCGGCCTCTGGCGGCCCTCCGTGCTTCTTGGTGTAGGCCGCAGCGAAATCGGCGCTCCGCTTGGCCAGATGGGCGCCGGTGTAGTTCCAGATCTTGGGATAGATGCCGAAGGCGGCATCCGGACCGGCCGCCCACAGATCGGTGTCGTTCACAATTGGCGCGGAGAGCGCCATCTGCTTGGTGAGGCCGATCTCCTTCATCTGCTTCAGGAAGTTGGTGAGGTCGGTGCCGCCGAGTCCGACATAGACCACATCCGGCTTCGCCTGACGCACCTTGAGCAAATACGAGCTGAAGTCGGTCGTTCCGAGCGGCGCCTGATCGTATCCGACCACGGTGCCGCCGCCCTTAACGACCACGTCCTTCATTTGATTGTAGGCATCGATACCCCAGGCGTACGACGCCACCACGAAGTACCACTTCTTGCCGCGCTCCTTGAGCAGCGGGTAAACGCTGTTCACCGTCACCTTGTTCGGCAGATCGACCCGGAAGGTATATTTGCTGCAGTTTTTGCCGGTGATCTCGGTCGCGTTCGGGCCGGAAGCCATCAGCAGCGTCTTGGCGCGCTCTGCAACCGGCATGATCGCCAGCACGTCGCCGCTCGAAACGCCGCCCTGCACGGCAACGACCTTTTCTTCATCCAATAGTTTACGCATGTTCTGCTGCGTGGTCTGCGGCGACGATTCGTCGAGCCAGATCAAATCGATTGGTCTGTCGAGAACCTTTCCGCCGAAATCTTCGATCGCGATCTGCGCTCCGTTATGACCGATCTCGCCCTGTGCGGCGTACGGACCTGATTTCGGCAACAGCAAGCCGATCTTGATCGATTCCGCGGCCCGCGCCGTGATGACAAAGGGCGCTGCCACTTGCGTCGCTCCGAACGCTGCGCCTGCCAAGAGCGCGCGACGGCTGATACCAAATCCGGACTTATCGTTCGTTTTCATAAGTGCTCCCTGTTCGTCAGGCCGCTTGTATCGCGGCCTTTGCGGTTATCCCTCCGAGCGGAGGGTGATGTTTCGCGCCCCCGAGCATTGTTGCTCGTTGTGAGATGATACGGATTGACCGCGATCCTCTCGTGGCGTCATGCTATCTGAGCTCGTTTACATTGAAATTGTTTTCTGCGATAGCCGCGCGCGCGGGCGAGCGCGTCACAGCCGAGTGATGGCGGTTGCCGCGGGAGAGGGTAACATTTTGGCAGACAAGCTGTTTTTGGAAGCCTTGGACATCAATGCGACGAAGGTTCTCGCCGACGAGGCCGCTCTCGGCGTCAGCTTTCCGTATGTGACGCACCCCTCAGGCCGGTGGGACACGCTGCCCGCGTCGCTCTCAGCCGGCTATCAAGGCGAAAACTGGAGCCACGGCAACTGGTTCTGCGGTTTCTGGGTCGGGCTCCTGATCGCGGCATATCTGCGCACGCAGGATGACACGTATTTGAATCTGGCACGCGAGCGAATGCTGCTGGTCGCGCCACGCGCCAGCGACGGCAACACCCATGACATCGGCTTCATTTTCTACCCCAGCGCCATCGCGTTGTTTCATGTCACCGGCGAACCGCAGTATGCCGATCTGGCGGTGCAGGCAGCGGATCGGCTGCGGCGCCGGTTGATCATGACCCCGCGCGGCAGCTACATCTCGGCATGGGGCCCACGCAACGACATGCGCGGCCGCAGTTCGTCGGCGATCGACACCATGGCGAACCTGCCGCTGCTCTATTGGGCTGCACAGTACCGAGACGACGCCAGTTTCACGCTGGCCGGCGAAGCCCATGCGATGATGACTCGTGATGCATTCATCCGACCCGACAAGTCGACGTATCATGCCGTTGAATACGACATCGGCACGGGCGAGCCCGCGCGCGGATTCACCTTCCAGGGCTATTCGGATTCGTCGTGCTGGCCGCGCGGGCAGGCGTGGGCGATCTATGGCTATACCCGTACGGCCGAGGCTACCGGCAAACGAGCCTATCTCGACCTTGCCGAGCAACTCGCGGACTATTTTCTGGAACGAACCGGTCCCACTCTCGTGCCGCCGTGGGATTTCGACGATCCGGCGGTGCCCAACACGCTGATCGACACATCGGCGTCCGCAATCGTGGCGTCCGCTTTCGCTGATATGGCCGCGCTGCATCCGGATGTGAAGAAGGCTGCAATATGGGAGCAGCGCGCCCGCGATATTCTCACCGTCCTGTGCGAGCGGCACCTGGCGCGAGACGATGTGCATCGCGGTTTGCTTCGCCATGGCTGCTACTCCAAGCCGCACAATCAGGGCGTCGATAGCGCGGTGATGTTTGGCGACTTCTTCTTCATCGAAGCGCTTTGCAGCGTCGCGATGCCCGGCACGCTGCGCGCGACCCCGAAGCGGCTACCTAACGATTCTTGACCGCTTTCGCCACGCTGTTCTTGCGGGTCCGTGATGGCGGCGCCGCGGTCGAGCCGCGCATGATCAGCCGGTAGGGCAACTGGATGCTTTTCGGGATCGAGAGTCCGGAAATCGCGTTGATGAGATAGTCCGCCGCACCCCGCCCAATCTCGCCGGCCGGCACGCTGATCGTCGTCAGTGGCGGATCGAGCTGGGCTGCGAGCTCGATGTCGTCGAATCCGGTAATCGAGAGCGACTGCGGCACCTTGAAAGCGAGCTTGCGGGCTTCGGCCATGGCGCCGATCGCCAGCGTGTCGGTGGTGCAGATCATCGCTGTAACCTCCGGATGATCGGTGATGAGCTGGCGAAATGCGCCGCGGCCCTGCGCCAGCGAATGATCCGCCTTGATGATCTGGGTCGGCTTGAGATCGATCCCGGCCTGCGCCAGTGTCTTCTGCGCTCCCTCAAGCCGGGCCCGCGACCGGTCGTTCGACGGCGGCACATTGGCGATGATTCCGAACGAGACATGGCCGAGGCCGAGCAGGTAGCGCGTCAGTTCCCGGGTCGCCGCCTCGTTGTCGATGCCGATCGCAGGCATGCCGCCCGATGCCTTGGAGACGTACGTGGTAATGACGGGAACGCCGGCCTGTTGAATCAATGCGCGCAGCTCGGGACTGTGCGATCCGCCGACCGGCGCAACGCCGTCGATGCCGCGCTCCAGCAGGCTGCGCATTTCCTGCAACTCACGCTGCTTGTCATACTGCGCGTTGGCGATGAGAAGTGTGTATCCTGCCTCGCTAAGACGGTTTTGTAGCGCTTCGATGCCTGCGGCGAAGATGCTGAAACCCAAGGTCGGAACGATGGCACCGATGGTGCGCATCCGGCCGGACTTCAGCGCGCGTCCGGCGCTGTCGCGGGTATAGGCCAGTTTGGCGATGGCGCGCGCCACCTTGTCGCGCAATTCCGGCCGAACGATTGCCGGATGATTGAGAACGCGCGACACAGTAGCCGAGGACACCCGAGCCTCGCGCGCGACATCCTCGATTTTAGCGCGCGTCTGGGGGCGACTCCATGTCGCCGCCGGCGGTTGTTTGCGAGCCATGACTTCTCAATCGGCGTTTGCGTGGTGACCGCGACGAACGTTCTCGTCGATCGGAAAACGCGCCGAACTTGGTGCATTCCGTTGCCGTTGTACAGCCGGGCTCCGCCGCGGGTTGACAGCGGGGCCGCGGAGGGTAAAAACTCTGAAAACGATTTCAGAAAATACGCCGCTGTCCGATCCGGGCAGGGCTCTGGCACGGATACCGAATGGTCGATCTTCTGAAGGGCGTTCGCGTCCTGAGCTTCAATCACTTCCTGATGGGTCCCGTCGGCGTGCAGTTCCT
>JAFEFK010000943.1 GCA_018240625.1 Pseudomonadota bacterium | reverse complement strand
TCACGGAGCCGGCGTCCTTCGCAACAATTCAAGCCAGTGGTTATGGGTCCCCGCGTTCGCGGGGACGACGGCAGAGATTTATGAAAGGACAATGTCCATGAATTTCGACGACACCCCGCAGGAAGCCGCGTTCCGCGCCGAGGCGCGCAAGTGGGTCGAGGCCAACGCGCCGAAGGAGTTGCACGACGAACTGTCGCAGTCCTCGCTCGGCCGCATCCGGCTCAAGAACAAGGACATGGTCGAAGTCGGCAAGGCCTGGCAGAAGAAGAAGGCGGAGGCCGGCTGGGCCTGTCTGTCGTGGCCGAAGGACTACGGCGGACGCGGCGCGTCGCCGATCGAGAAGGTGATCTGGCAGCAGGAGGAGGGCGTCTACGGCAAGCTGACCCAGCCGTTCCAGATCGGGGAGGGTATGTGCGGGCCGACGGTGATGGCGTTCGGAAGCGAGGCCAGCAAGCGCGACCGCCTGCCGAAACTCGCCTCGGGCGAGGAAATCTGGTGCCAGTTGTTTTCCGAACCGGCCGGGGGATCCGATGTCGCGGGGCTGCGCACGCGGGCCGAGAAGAAGGGCGACGAGTGGGTCGTCAACGGCCAGAAGATCTGGACCTCCGGCGCGCATTATTCCGACTGGGGCCTGCTCATCACCCGCACCGACCCGAACGTGCCGAAGCACAAGGGCCTCACCATGTTCTACCTGAACATGAAATCGCCCGGCGTCGAGGTGAAGCCGATCAAGCAGGCCAACGGCATGCAGGAATTCAACGAGGTGTTCTTCACCGACGTGAAAATTCCGGACAGCCAGCGGTTAGGGGCGGTCGGCGACGGCTGGAACGTGTCGCTGACCACGCTGATGAACGAGCGTGCCTCGATCGGCGCGCGGCTCGCCACCGGTCTACCCGAAGTGTTCGCGTTCTGCGCCGACCTGATGACCGACGACGGCCCGGCCATCGACAATCCGGCGGTGCGCTCAAAACTCGCGGCATGGGCGGTGAAGAACAACGGCCTCAAATACACCAGCTACCGCACCATGTCGGCCCTCTCTAAAGGGGAGCGTCCGGGGCCGGAAAATTCCATCGGCAAGCTGGTGTCTGGCTCGATGCTGCAGGACATCGCGGCGTTCGCGATGGATCTGCAGGGCGCGGCCGGCGCGCTCGCCGGCAACGATGCCGAGGTGGCCGGGCAGTTCCAGGCCATGCTGCTGTCATCGCCCTCGATGCGTATCGCCGGCGGCACCGACGAGATTTTGCGCAACATCATCGCCGAGCGCGTTCTCGGCCTGCCCGGTGATATCCGGGTCGACAAGGACGTGCCGTTCAACAAGATTCCGACCAAGGGGCGCAGCTAACGTCTTAACGCATCATTCCGGGGCGCGCAGGCGACGAACGCGAAGCATTCGCGCCGGAGTATGGATTCCCCGATGCGCAATTGCGCATCTGAGGCCCACGCCAAAGGGGCGTGTCACGGAATGACGATTTTATGTGGAAGCTTGAACTTTCCGAGACGAGGTTTTCCATGACATCTGCGGCCATCAAAGATAACCAGACCCGTATCGCCGTTCTCGACGAACTCTTGAACGAGCGCTACTCCGTGCGCGCGTTCAAGCCCGATCCGGTGCCGCGCGAGACCATCGAGCACGTGCTGCGCACCGCGCAGCGCACGGCGTCGTGGTGCAACAGCCAGCCGTGGCAGGTGGTGGTCGTGAGCGGCGCGGCCAAGGAAACGTTCCGCAAGGCCCTCTACGCCGAAGCCGCGTCCGGCGCGTCGCACGCCAGCGACTTTCCACCGCCGCGCGAATATCTCGGCGTTTATCTGGAGCGCCGTCGCGAGAGCGGCTTTCAGCTCTACAACACGCTCGGCATCGCCCGCGGCGACAGGGAAGCCTATGCGAAGCAGGCGCTGGAGAACTTCAATTTCTTCGGCGCGCCGCATGTCGCCATTATCCATTCCACGGAGGCGCTCGGCGTCTACGGCGCGGTGGATTGTGGCGGTTACGTCGGCAACTTCATGCTGGCGGCGCAGGCGCTGGGTCTTGGGACGATCCCGCAGGCGGCACTGGCCTTTCACTCCGCCTTCATCCGGAAATACTTCGATCTTGCCGACGATCGCCGCGTGGTCTGCGGCATCTCGTTCGGCTATGCCGACCATGCTCACAAGGTCAACAGCTACCGCACCTCGCGTGCGGATGTGGTTGATACGGTGACGTTCGTGGAGTAATCCTTTTCTCCGCCCACGTGCTGAAATAACCTCTCCCCGTTCTTACGGGGAGAGGGAGCGCGCACCGCTCGCTGCGCCTCAGCTATTCTCCCTCAAACCTTGGCGCGCGCTTCTCCTTGAACGCCACGATGCCTTCCTTGATCTCGGCGCCGCGCATGCTGTCGCGGGCGCGGCGATCAGCAGCTTCTTCGTCCAATGTGCCGCGTGCAAATTCGTTGATGGCGCGTTTCATGCCGCGCATCGCGATGGGTGCATTCCCAGCGAGTTTCGCCGCCAGCCTATCCACGTCGTGGTCGAGCTTGTCCGCCGGTGCGATGCCGGTGAGATAGCCGATCCGCAGCATTTCGTTCGCATCGATCTTCTCGGCGGTGAGAAACAACTTCTTGGCATTGTCGGCACCAAGCCGCGTCACGTAACGTTTGATGCCGCTCGTGTAGTAGTGCAGCCCGAGTCGCGCCGCGGGCATGAACATCTCGCAGGTGTCGACGCCGATGCGGAAATCGCAGGCCAGTGCCAGATCGGTGGCGCCGCCATAGACCCCACCATTGAGCCGGCAGATGGTCGGCAGCGCGAGATCCTCGAGGCGGTTGGCGACCACCTCGAAAGCGGAGCCGGCGCTTTCCTCGCCGGGCGTCGAGGTGGCTCGCTCGGCCAGGTTGCCGAGATCGAAGCCGGCGCTGAAGGCGCGGCCGGTGCCGGTCAGAACCAGAACCCGTATCGCCGGATCGGCCTCGATCCGGCCGAACAACTCCATCAGCGCTACGAGATCGTCCGGCTGCACACGATTGAGGTGCTTTGGCCGGTTCAACCGGATGGTTGCGCGTGGCCCGTCGATCTGAAGCACCGGCGTCGTCGCGGGTTCGGTCGTCTCCGGCATGTTGTCTCCTGGGAATGGTTGTCGCGGCGGCTGAGGCGCAGGTTACGTGTTTTTCAGTTCGCGCCGTTTGGCCTCGGCGTCAATGCTCCCAAACGGGCGGAATTTTTGGCGGGAGATCGGATATAGTCCCGTATAATACCCGTTGTCTTCCCCATAGTTCATGGCAATGCAGCCCAGGCGGCTGAGATCCGTGACCGGGACGGCCCGAGAGATCGTCGCGAATATTGTCACCCCAGGGAATTGGCTGGATCGCAATGGACACATCACATTTAGCCGAACACATTGGCGCCGCCGGCAGCCTGTTCGCCTCGGTCTTCGTGGTCGCGACCTACACCATGCGGACCATGATCCCGCTCCGCGTCTTCGGCATGCTCACCAATGTCGTGCTGATGATCACGGCGATTCCGATCCACAGTTTCCTGCAGTTCGGGCTTCACGCCGGCCTGCTATGCCTCAACGGCTACCGCCTGCACCAGATGCTGCAACTGGTCAGAGACGTGAAGAAATCCGTCAACAGCGATCTGTCGATGGACTGGCTGAAGCCATTCATGACCGAGCGGAAATGCGAAACCGGCGAGATGCTGTTCTACAAGGAAGAGAAGGCCGAGGACATGCTCTACATCGTCAGCGGCCGCTACCGGCTGGTGGAGTCCGGTATCGAACTTCCGGTCGGCGCCATCGTCGGCGAACTCGGCATGCTGTCGCCCACCAACGCGCGCACCCAGTCGCTGGAATGCATCGAGGGAGGCACGGTGCTCAGCGTCACCTACCGCCAGGTGGAAGAACTCTACGTCCAGAACCCGGAATTCGGCTTCTACTTCCTGCGGCTCGCGAGCGCGCGGCTGTTTCAAAACATCGGCAAGCTCGAGGAGCGGCTGGCGGAACATGCTGCGCCGTCGGCCGCGACATCCGCATTGGCATGAATTTCGGCATTCCCAAAATCACCGGCGTTCTTGCCGCCGTCCGTTCGATCTTCGCGGACGTGCTCGGCGACGACGACAGTCCTGTGCCGGTACTACCGGCAGGTCTTCCCGACATCGTGAGGCCGGTTGCGGCGGCAGGCGTGACCAGGCTGATCGACTATCAGGGGCCAGGCTACGCGCAGCTTTATGTCGACCGGCTCAAGCGATTCATCGGCCGCCGCAATCTCGACGATGCTGTTTTCGCCGACATCGCGCGGCTGATGGCCATGCGCATGACGTACGAAGATGCGGTCGAGATGGCGCAGTCGAAGCTGGCCGAATATCAGACTGCCGGAGGCAAGACACCTGCCGATGCTGTGAATAAACTCAGGCTGGATGAACTGGTGTCGTCATTGCCGGAAATGGTTGCCGATCCCGTACTATGGGCGCTTGAATACGTCGGATGGTTGCATCTGCCGGTCTCCATGCGTTTCAGCGCAGCCAGCGGGCTCAGTCTTCGCCGCCTCAGGATCGAGGCTTCGCTCAAGCGATGGCGGCTGTCGTCCATTCGCTATGCCAAGGAGCGCGTCTGGGTTGAACGCTGGCTGCATATGGCCGATCGCAGCCTGATCAAACAGCCGGCTGCGACCGGCGAAGTCGTACGAAGCGCGGAGATGATCCGGGGCTATGGCGACAGCTACACGCAAAACCTCCGCGACTGGAACCTGATCGTCGATAGTCTCGTCAAACCGACATTCGACGGTGTGCTGTCGTGCTCCCACCTGGCCGCAGCCATCGCCGAGGCGCGCTCGGCGGTGTGCCCGGATCCGCAGCAGGCGGCATTGAAACGCACGATCGCCGCGATCAAGGCGCGAGCCTCGGCGGGCGTGGTTGCTAGCCGCCCTGCACCGTCTTGACGACGACGTTTTCGTCGCCGTGCCGTTTCAGACTCTCGCGACGCATCGCGATCTCGTCGCGGACGATCTCGTAGCCAAGACGGAACGTATCGAGGCCGTCGCTGTTAATGGTCTCATCGCGCAGTCCGACGATCGTCCTGCGCAGAATAGCCTCAAGTTCATCTTGCAATTGTTCCAGCGCGTCGAGCGAGCGCGCCTCTTCAATTCGCTCGCCGACATCGAGAATTGAAATGGCAAGCTCGCTCGCCTTCTCCGGCGCGACGCGGGTGAACCGGGCGTAAATTCCGGCAAAGATCGAACCGATCACGCTCATCGCGGCGACGGCGAGATAGATCAGGTCGCTGTAGCGATCGATGAACGTCTTGGTATCGTCGTTGAGATAGTCGGCGGTGCCCTTTTGCGCCGCGACGAAAGCAGTCTTTTCGATATCCGCCGGCTCGATCTTGCCGGCGAAACCGTCGTCGAGCGCAAGATCAGCCTTGTTCTCGGCGATCAACCGTGCCAGTTCGCCTCCGGCCATCGGCGACAGCTTCGACTGCGCCACCAGCAGCCATTGCAGTCCGATGGTATCGAGATCGTCGTCGGGAATCTGCGGTACGGTTGACAGCAGTCCGGTGTCGATCTTTTCTTCGGAGACTTCGGGGAATTTCCGGGCGATGGCAGCGGACTCGTCGATCTTGTTGACGATGAACCCGCCGCCGGCTTTGGCGGCCTGCGCATAGCTCTTGTCATTGGCGAGTTTCGAGGCATGAGCGACGGCGATCACGGCGCTATAGCCACTGGATGGCGCCAGCAATTTGTCGAGCGGCATTCCAGGGGGTGCAAGCTCGACACGCGTCGCGGCGTCGGAGTCCTCGGTGATCCCAAGGATCTTGCGGACGAAAACGTCGTTCCTGCTGCCATCGCCGATCACCGCGATCTTCTTGTTCTTCAGTGCGGACAGCGAGGCGATCTTCCTGCTGCCCGGACTGAGCAGGAGCACAAGATCATGTTCGAGAATGGCGATCGATCGCGCGCGGCCCGGTACTTTGGCGTCGGTGCGAAGGATGGCCAGATCGGCTTGCTGCCGATCGAATTGCGTCAGCGCCCGGTTGTTATCAGCATTGGTCTGGATTTTCAGGCGGTAGCGTGAGCCGTTCGCTTGCAGCATCGCGGCAAGTTTGTCGGCAAAGCGTGCCTCGACGCCGTTGGCGTCACCGACCGCCATGACCAGCGTTTCGGAGCGCTTGAACAGGAAGCGTATTCCGGCCACCGTGACGGCGGTCAACAGCACGGTTAGGATCATGAACAGCAACATCTGCCGTCGATTGGTCATGGCCGGCACCGTAGCATCGGTTTCCCTGCCGTCGCGGGTAGGGCGATACCAAGCGACCGTCCGGACAGCGCCTCACGCCGCGCACCCCTGACAACCAAGCTTGCAAACGACCGGAATTGAGGCCGGATTACAAGGAGCTAGCGCGGCAAGCGTTTCGCAATTGCATAATGATATCTGCCACTTCGGGGAATGCAACCGGCG
>JAFEFK010000942.1 GCA_018240625.1 Pseudomonadota bacterium | reverse complement strand
ACATGGTCAGGAAGTTGCTGATCGACGGCGTATACTCGATGGCGCGTACCGCTTCCGGCGATTTCATCGCGCGCTCGATCAGATCGACGGGACTAAACATCCAGAACGTGACGAAGGCGCCGGCGGCGATGAATGCCACGAGCTTGACGATCGACTCCGTCGCGACCGCCAGCATCAGGCCGTGCTGATGCTCCGTCGCATCGGTTTGCCGGGTTCCGAACAGCACTGCGAACAGCGCCAGTGCGATGGTCACCAGCAGTGCGATGTCGCCGATGATCGGAATGCGGGCGATCGCCTGGTCGTCGATCAGGATGGTTTCGAGTGACGAGGCCACCGCCTTGAGCTGAAGCGAGATGTAGGGGACCGAGCCGATGATCGCGATAACGGCGACGGTTGCCGCCACCGCCTGGCTCTTGCCGTAGCGCGCGGCGATGAAATCGGCGACAGAGGTAATATTCTGCGACTTCGCGAGCTGGATTATCCGCCGCAGCAGCGGCGTGCAGAACCCGATCAGCAGGATCGGCCCGACATAGATCGCGAGGAACTCGATGCTGGTGCGGGTCGCGAGTCCGACGGAACCGAAGAACGTCCAGGAGGTGCAGTAGACGGCGAGCGACAGCGGATAGATCAGCGGTCCGGCGCGGCCACGCGCGACCTGCGGGACCCGGTCGCCATAGCTCGCAACAAAGAACAGGAACCCGATGTAGCCGAAGGCGGCTGCGATCACGCCCCAGTCGTGCAACATTGCGGCATCTCCGGAAAACACTGTCTTGGATCCTGCCTTGACGCTGCCTTTAACGCTGCCTTGGGTTTGCCTCATAGGCGTCCCGGCCAAAATCTAGCGCCTTACACGTCCTCACGCGACTGCGATCTTGGCTTGCCGGAGCCTTCGGGAAACGTCGTTAAATCCAGCGCGGCGCGAAGAACTGCCGAGCGCCACGATAAACCATGCCGCGAGCTCGCCCGGCACGGCGAGCCGGTGTGTTGCCGCGTTTCGATAGCCACACAATCCCAGCGGTCATCAAACCGCCGACGATTCCCTTCCAGACGATGTCCATTCCGCACTTCTTCCCTGCTCGCGGCCGCGAACTGATCCTGCGTCATTTGCGCACCTGTACGAATCAGATTACACACGTATAAGTTGTATTACTGTTCAAAGATCTCAATTCAGGGAACTGTCGATGGGTCAACTCCTGCCCTTTACTTCAGATGCTGCTGTCTTTGTCGTCGATGACGATCTGTCTGTCCGAGAGGCGTTGAAACTTATTCTCAGGATCGAGGGTTATGCCGCGCAAACCTTCGGTGATGGCACTTCGTTTCTGGAGGCGGTTCGGCGCACATCTCCTGCCTGCGTCATTCTCGATCTGCATCTTCCCGGCGACTGCGGGCTCGACATCTTGCGCAAGCTTGCGCTCGAGCGATTTGACTCGCCGATCCTCGTCATTTCGGGGCGCGCGGACATCGCGACCGCCGTCGAGGCAATGAAATTCGGCGCTCTCGATTTTCTGGAGAAGCCATTCTCCTCGGAAGTCATCATCGATCGGGTTCGTGCCGCGGTAAGGGTGTGGCGTGAGGCTCATGACGGCGAGATTGACGGGCTGCTGAATTTCCATGGCCGCCATCTGCTGACCAGCAGAGAGCGTGAGGTTTTGTCCCAGGTGGCCAACGGCGCTTCGAACAAGGAAGCGGGGCGGCGGCTTGGCATCAGTCCGCGGACGGTCGAGGTTCATCGCGCCCGGATCATGGACAAGCTCGGTGCCAAGAATGCCGCCGATCTGATGCGGATCGTGTTGTCCGAGGCGAATGCGCGACCGCGGCTATCCGTGTCCTAGTGGAGTGAATTCGACATTCGCGTTCCACTTTGACCAAGAGTCTCCGGATGCGAATGCCGAATTCAAAGCGAATGCCAAAATCAGACCACCGGCCGATCGCTATTCCGCTGCCAGCGATTTCGCCCGTAACGGCAGATCGAGACGCTCCCAGACATGGAGGAGGGCTTCCGCCAACTGATCGACCAGCGCGTCCTCGTGATAGGGCGACGGTGTAATGCGCAGTCGCTCCGTGCCCTTGGCGACGGTCGGATAGTTGATCGGCTGAATATAGATGCCGTGCTCTTCGAGCAGCATGTCGGACGCCCGTTTGCAGCGCTCGGGGTCGCCCACAAAAAGCGGAACGATATGCGTATCGCTGGACATCACCGGCAGACCGGCTGCGATCAGAATCGCCTTGGTGCGCGCGGCGCGCTCCTGATGGCGTTCGCGTTCCCAATTCGACGACTTGAGATGGCGGATCGCGGCCGTCGCTGCGGAGCAGATCGCGGGCGGCAGTGACGTGGTGAAGATGAAGCCGGGCGCATAGGAGCGTACGGCGTCGATGATATCGGAATTGCCGGCGATGTAACCGCCGAGGCAGCCGAACGCTTTCGCCAGCGTGCCTTCAAGAACATCGATGCGGTGCATGACGCCGTCGCGTTCGGCAATGCCGCCGCCGCGCGGTCCATACATACCAACCGCATGCACTTCGTCGACGTAGGTCATCGCACCATAACGCTCGGCGAGATCGCAGATCTTCGCGAGCGGCGCGATGTCGCCGTCCATCGAATACAGACTTTCGCAGGCAATCAGCTTCGGCCGGTCAGGGCCGGCCGCGCGCAGCAATTCCTCGAGATGCGCAACGTCATTGTGGCGGAAAACAATGCGATCGCAGCCCGACTGGCGGATGCCTTCGATCATCGAATTGTGGTTCAGCTCGTCCGACAAGATCAGGCAGTTCGGAATAAGTTTTGCGATGGTCGCAATGCCGGTTTGGTTGGAGACGTAGCCCGATGTGAACAGCAGCGCCGCCTTCTTGCCGTGCAGATCGGCGAGTTCCTGCTCGAGCTGAACCAATGGATGGTGGGTGCCCGCGATGTTACGGGTACCGCCCGCGCCGGTGCCGACCCGGGTCGCCGTCTCGACCATGGCGCCAATCACCTTCGGGTGCTGGCCCATGCCGAGATAGTCGTTGGAACACCAGATCACGACATTGCGCGGGCCTTTCGGCGAGTGCCACGTCGCGTGCGGAAATCGGCCTGCGATCCGCTCGAGGTCTGCGAACACGCGGTAACGGCGCTCGTGATGCAGGCGATCAAGGGCGTTACTGAAGAACTTGCTGTAATCCATCACGAAATTCCGGAAGGCGGCCGGTGAAGGCCGGCCTGACGGAAGTCTTTTTAGAGCGTTTCCAGCTTCGCTGTCGAGGCGCAATTCGTCGATGCCAGCCATTCCGGCGACTGAAATTGCAGTCAAATTTGCTTTGCGCGGCAAAAAAGATGAAGATTTGCTGCGACGCGGGGAGGCCGTCTGCCGTTTGCCGCTCAGGCCGACCGGAACAGCAACACGCCGTCGTTTTCTTCGGCCGTCAGGCGGCCCTCGACCAGCATGTAGTTCACGTGCGCGATCAGTTCGCCAGAGGCGAAACCCATCTGGTGCACGTCGAGCGGATACTTATGAAACACGACGGGAACCAGCTCCCGCGACGTCTTGGGGGTGTCGCGGCACGCATCGGCGATCAACCCGCAGCGTTCCTCGTGATGATCGGCGAGCTGCTTGATGCGGGTCTTCAAGCCATAGAACGGTACGCCGTGACCCGGTAGCACCAGCACATCGTAGGGCAGCGTCGTGGTGAGGCTCGCGAGCGAGGCCAGATATTCGCCGAGCGAGTTCTGTTCGGGCTCGACCGCCCAGACGCTGACGTTTGGCGAGATCTTGCTCAGCACCTGATCGGCGGAAAGAAACAGCTTGTCAGTCGCGCAATACAGCATCACCTGATCGAGCGCGTGGCCGCCGCCGGTGATAACCTTGAACCGCCGCGTGCCGATTGAAATCTCGTCGCCATGCGACAGACGATGATAGGCCGCCGGCAGAACCGAAACCTGTTTCAGATAATCCTGACCGCGACCCAGCAGCTTGTCGGTCAGTCCCTCGTCCATGCCGTGACGGCGGAAGAACAGCCGCTGCGCGTTCCTGCGTTCTTCGGTGCCGCGGTTCTGATGGTAGACCGATTGCAGATATTCCACCTGCGACATGTAAAGCGGACATTTGAACCGGTCGACGATCCAGCCGGCCAGGCCGACATGATCGGGATGCGAATGGGTGACGATCAAGCGCGTGACGCGGACATGGGCGAGCGGCCCTTCGAACAGCGCCGTCCATGCCGCGATCGATTCCTCGTTGCCGAATCCGGAATCGATCATGGTCCAGCCGTCGCCATCGGCGAGCAGATAGATGTTCACGTGGTTGAGGCGGAACGGCAGCTTCAGCCGCACCCACAACACGCCCGGCATTACCTCGATCACCTCGTCCGGCCCGGGCGGTGTTTCCCAGGGGTACCGGAGGGCTTCGGCGGGGCTTTTGTGGCTATCGGTTTTGGTGTCCATCGTCTCGCATCGCGGTTTCTGCTCACCGGCTTAGCGGGACAAGGCCTGCGGCGCCAGCCGAAAAACCGCACCTGGGGAGGCGCGGACGGCATGGCTTGCCTTGGGTGCCGGCGTAACCCCGCGTCGGATCGGATCAGTGAGGCGCGGCGGGAGCCCTTGCGCCGTCGAGCTTCGATGTCATGCCGAGGCGATCCAGCAGCGCGGCGTCGCGCGCGGTCTGCGGATTTTTTGTGGTCAGCAGGACATCGCCGATGAAAATAGAATTGACTCCGGCCACGAAGCACAGCGCCTGCAATTCGTCCGTCATGTATTGCCGGCCCGCGGAAAGCCGCACCACGCTCTTCGGCATCATGATCCGCGCTACGGCAATCATGCGGACCAGCGCGATCGGATCGGGCCGCTCAGCGGTCTCGTTAACGGGAACGGCCTTGACCTCGTTCCACATATTGATCGGCACGCTTTCAGGATGCGCGGGCAGATTGGCCAACAGCATCAGCATACCCAGCCGGTCGCCGACCTGCTCTCCCATCCCCACGATACCTCCGCAGCAAACCTTGAGACCGGCTTCGCGCGCATGTCCGAGCGTGTCGATGCGGTCCTGCATCGTGCGTGTGGTGATGATCTTGCCGTAGAATTCGGGCGAGGTATCGACGTTGTGATTGTAGAAATCGAGTCCGGCCTCATGGAGGCGCCGCGCCTGCGCGCGCGTAAGCATGCCCAGTGTCGCGCAGGTCTCCATGCCCAGCCCCTTGACGGCGCTGACCATGTCGCACACCTGATCGAGATCCTTGTCTTTCGGATTGCGCCATGCCGCCGCCATGCAGAACCGGCTCGCACCCGCGTCCCGCGCGCGCTGTGCGGTTTCGACGACGGCCGCTTGATCCATCAGCTTGGTGGCCTTTACGCCAGCGTCATAGTGCGCGCTCTGCGAACAGTAACCGCAGTCCTCGGGACAGCCGCCTGTCTTGATGCTGAGCAGGCTCGCGGTCTCGATGTGATTGGGATCGAAATTGAGGCGATGAATGCTTTGCGCCTCGAAGATCAGATCGGCGAACGGCAGATCGTACAGCGCTTCGGCTTCCGTTCGCTTCCAGTCGTGGCGCGGCTGGATCGATGAATGATGGCTGCCGTCCGACGAAATCGATGCTCTATCCATGTCGCGATCCTCGCGTTGTCCACTTTTGCGGAAGTTGTCCCTTTTCACGGGAAATGGCTCTTCGAACGATTGTCCGCGCAGGAGGACGATGTCGCGATGTGGCGCAAGATTCCAGATGATGTCGCGCTCCGATTTATCGGAGGTCATCATATTCATGAATTCGGATCGGGTTCGATCCGAAATCATCGCGTTAGCAATCATGCGCGGAGGTCGAAGTCAATCTTCCGCGGTCACGCCGTACCGGCCAAGATATCCGAGCCGTTACGCCGCTCGGATATTGGAAAGGAACGCGCCACTCTCCGCGCGCAGTGAGTCCGCTTCGTTACGCAATGCACTCGAAGCGCTGAGCACCATGTTGGCGGCCGAGCCTGCTTCGGCGGTCGCGGCGCTGACGCCGACGATCGTGATCGATACTTCGCTGGTGCCGCCGGCCGCATGCTGAATACTGCGGGCGATCTCGTTCGAGCTCAAGGCCGGATTAGCTTAACTGGTTGTCCACTAAACCGGCAGCAGCTCGATCTCACCCAGCTTGCCGATGGCGCTTGCCTGGGTTTCCTTGATCAGGAAACCCTGACCTGTTTTGTAATTTTGATGCGCATGCTGGACGCAAACAAAAAAGCCGGCGTTTCCGCCGGCTTTTCGTTGTTTAGAAACCGTTAAGTTTCGAAAGATCAGTACTTCGCGACGACCGGGCCACCCCAGTTGAAGCGGTAGTTCAGGCCAGCCTTGATGGTGTGTTCGTCGTTGCGGAAGCCACCAACCACCAGAGCGGGGGTGAGGAAGGTGGAATTGCCGAAGTCATAGTACTGGTATTCGATCTTGCCGGACCAGTTCTGGGTGAACATGTACTCGAGACCACCGCCGACGGTGTAGCCGTCACGGCCAGCGTTGCCGGTGAAGCCGTTGGTGAAGCGCGAGTCAGCCCAGGCATAACCGCCCTTGGCGTAAAGCATCGCCGGACCCCAGGTGTAGCCGAGACGGCCGGTGACCGAACCGAGGCCACGATTGGCGAACGAGCTGCCGGTGTCGAGGAAGCTGTAGTTGGCTTCGAGGCCCATCACCCAGTTCGGAGCAAACTGGTAGTCGTAACCAGCCTGCACGCCGCCCATGAACCTGCCGTCGTTACCCGAGGCGAAGCCGGGAGCCACAACGTTGTTGGGACCACCGAAGGCGCCACCGACATGACCGCCGATGTAGAAGCCGGTCCAGTTATAGATTGGAGTCGCTTCGTAGGCCGGAGCCTTCGTGTAAGTGCGACGAGCGCCGAGATCAGCAGCGAGGGCTGGAACGGTCGCGCCGAGTGCGACGAGGGCCACAGTTGCGAGTAGAATCTTTTTCATTGTGTTCTCCAGGAATTCAATTTCGAGCAGCCGTTCGTCGGCTCCGTCCTGCAAACACTTAGATCGCTTTTGGCTAAAAAGCTGTCACCGATGGGCCACACTCGGGATGTTCCCAACCCATTGGGGAACAACGGAATATGTTGCTTAATGGCGCCTTAATCAAACCTAAATGAAGCCTTAATTTCTGTTCCATTCAGAGCTCGAAAAGTTCCGTTTGGTTCCGGAAATAATCTTCTTTCAAATTCGAGTGTGAAAACCACTTTTACTTTCGCTAGCGGACGTTGATTGCGAATATTTGAATCATTGCCCACTATTTCTGGGAGCGCATCGCCGCTCTGTCCGGTGAAGATTCGACATGGCGGTCGCTGTCAGCAGGGGGATCGACGGGCGATGGTGCTGCCAGACAGGATTGAACTGTCGACCTCTCCATTACCAATGGAGTGCTCTACCACTGAGCTACGGCAGCAAGGCCACACGCGGGAATCAGCCTGAAACAGGCCCGCAAGGCGGTCGATCCTTGCCACAAGGCGGGAAGGCGCGCAAGCGCGGGGGCTGCGGGAAACAGAGCCGCGGCTGCCTGGAAATCAGCGTGGGATTGCCGCTATTTCTTTGAGGCGGGTCAGTTGCGGGCCGATCCGGCTGCCCATTTCGTCGCCGAGCGCCTGCAACGCCTTGATTGGCCTTATCATCACCTCGAACTCGCTCATTTTTCCAGTGCCGTCGAATCGGATCAGGTCGATGCCCTTCAACTGCCACCTGCCGATATTGGCGCTGAATTCGAGTCCGGCGTCATGCGAGCCCGATATGAAGGTGCGGTGATAGCGAAAATTCTCGAAGATCTGCACCACGGTCGTCAACACCAGCATGGTCGCGGCATGTCCGGGAATTGGCGACTGCACGAAAGGCGAGCGGAAGACGATATTTTCAGCGAGCAGCGGCGCCAGCAGATCGGCATGAGGTGCGGCCACAAATCGATGCCAGTCGGCAAGGGTCTGTTGCGGGGAAGGTGCCAGGGCATATGTTTCGGTTGTCATCTCGATCTCCACGCAGAATCCGCCACTGCGGATTTGGATTTAGCGAACTAAGCATGCCATGACCGACGAACCAAATGGGCGGCCGAACGATCGCAACGCGGCCCGTCAGGCCCGGTTGCGCGCAGCGCTGCGTGAAAATCTCAAACGGCGAAAATCGCAATCCCGCGGCCGCGCCGATCAGGCGGTTAATGAGGAGGGCGATGCGCCGGAAAATCCGGGCCAGCGCCGACCCGCAAAAGATGCAACCGAATAACGCGCCGTGACCGGATGTGTGACCAGATGTCGATGGATGTGATCGAACCCGTTGGAGCCAGCAGTCCTGTGCCGCCGGTCGTGCCATGATCAAGGTCGCACGCGACGGTTATCCGAAGCCGATTCTGGAGTGCAAAGACATCAACGCGGTATGCGGCCGATATCCTGAATCCAAAGTTTGCTACATGGCGCGCCGCTCTCGGAGTTTTATTGTTGGGAGATTTGACAAGTTGGCGGATTTTGACTTGACCCGCCCCTTGGGGCTGCCTCGATAAGGATCGCGGTCAGCCAATCCTCGAGGTGATTCGTGAGCTTCTCCGCACAATTCCTGAGCCCTGCTGAAGCCGCCAAACGGCTGGGCGTTTCCGTCAAGGCTTTGCGGGTCTACGAGCAGCGCGGTCTCATCGCACCGGTCCGCACTGCGGTCGGCTGGCGTGCATATGGCCCCGACGAGATGGCCCGCGTTGCTGAGATCGCGGCATTGCGCGAACTTGGCCTCAGCCTCAGCCAAGTGGCGCGTGTGCTCGAAGGAGACGCCGAGAGTCTTGAACCGGCACTTGCTGCGCACCAGGCAGCGCTCGAAGGACGCCTTCATGAACTCGTCGATGCGGTCGACAAGGTCCGCCGTTTACGGGCCGACCTCTCCGGCGGGCGGGCGCCGGCCGCCTTCGACCTTGCAAACCTGATGAGACCGGCCTCCAACGTGAGCGTCGCGTTCGACCTTCCGTGGCCTTGGGGTGGCGAACGGATCGAATTGCAAGACATCCGCTCACTGAACTACATCATTGGTCCGTTGGGCAGCGGCAAGACACAATTGGCCAAGCGCATCGCCGAGACGCTGCCGGGCGCCGCGTTCCTTGGCCTCGACCGGCTCGCACATGGGGGCGCGGCAGCCAAGGCATTGCTGAATCGCGACCCTGTCCTCAAATCGCGAGTTGATCGGACCGTCACTTGGCTTGTTGAGGACGGCGCCACGGTTTCTGAAGCCTTGGTCTGCCTGCTTGCGAGACTGGAAATCGCGGGCCCGACGATTCTGGTCATTGATATGCTGGAACAGGGGCTCGATAAGGCCACTCAGGAAGCCCTGATTGTATGCCTTCGCCGCCGTGGCTCGGAGTCTCGGCCGCTTTTCTGTCTCACGCGATCCAGCGCAATTTTGGATCTGGACGCGGTGGGAAACGACGAGTCGATCATCCTTTGTCCCGCCAATCACAGTCCCCCGACCATTGTCCGTCCGTATCCCGGATTTCCCGGTTTTGAGGCCGTCGCAACGTGCCTTGCATCACCTGAAGTGCGTGCACGGACAGAGGGCGTAATTGCCTGGCGACCTCAAGTGGCTTGAGGTTCGCCAAGCGTACAACAGCGCAAAAGCGAACATGCTGTGTCTGCGATCATGATCGTCAT
>JAFEFK010000941.1 GCA_018240625.1 Pseudomonadota bacterium | reverse complement strand
GGCCGTGCCTCCAATAACCCCGGCAGCGGTGGCCGCGACGATACCCGCGATCCGGAATGCCAAGCACGCCCTTAACGCCGCCGACCGCGCCACCGACGCCCGCGCCAATTGCACCACCGATCACGCCACCAACTGGGCCGGCCGCACGGTCACCCTCACGCGCGCCTTGATGGCCACCGCGCTCCATCCCTCCGATGACACCCTGCGCATGCGCAAAATGAGGAACGGATAAGAGAGCCAGTGCCGCCGCCGCTGCCGCGAAACGCAGCCGAATGGGAGCTTTTGTCGGCAGCGTGCTGGTACTGATCTTCATTTGGATATCCTCTGTTTGGGTCACGAACGGGCCATATCCCCGGATTGAAGTAAGCATAACGTGATATCGGTCCAAAGGTTCCGGAGTCGCGGTAAAACGTAGCGGCCTGTTGCAAAAACCCTTGTCCCGTATGGCTTTTGAGCCCGCGCCGGTCTTGGTTATGACGCTTTACACATTAACGATGCCTCGAACCTGCTACTGGAAGCCATCCCCGTTCGAGCGCATATTCGAATGGGGACGGCAGGTGGCATTCGAGACCGAGGTAAAATGCGTACGCTCCTTATTCCAATCACCGCTCTGATGCTTTTTGCCGCCGGCAGCGTCGCCCAGGCCAAGGTGTCTATCCTTGTCGACAAGGATAATCAGCAGATGACCGTCTCCGTTGATGGCGTCGAACGCTACCAATGGCCGGTCTCGAGCGGAAATCCGTCGCACGAAACGCCCAACGGACGCTTCCAGACATTCCGCATGGAAGCGGATCACTTTTCCAAAGAATTCGACGACGCGCCGATGCCGCACTCGATTTTCTTTACCAAGGTCGGTCACGCGATCCATGGCACCTTCTCCGAAGGCAGCCTCGGCGTTCCCGTTTCGCATGGCTGCGTGCGCATCTCGCGCGCCAACGCAACGACACTTTATGCACTGGTACAAAAGGAAGGCGTCCTGAACACCACCGTCACGTTGACCGGATCGTCGCGCGTCGCGCTGGCACGCAATCCCCGCGGCAAGCGTAAAACCGATGTCGCGCGCCGTGAGCCTGCACCTGACTATCGATCCTACGATGCTGCCGGAAATCCGGTCGACCTGACGCCGCAGCGCCCCGCCCCTGTGCAGCAACCGCAGGCGATGGTTCGCGGCGACGATGGCTACATCTATCCGGCGGACGGCAGTTCCGGCGATCAGCGCTATCCGGCACCGCGCGGCTATCGCCGCATGTACGACGCTCAGAATGTTCCTCAGCAGCAGTATTACGGTGGCCAGACCAGTTACGGGTATGCGCAGCCTTATCAGCCGCGGGTTTACGCGCCGCGCCCTTATCAGCCGCGCGGACTGTTCATGGATCAGGACGACTGATCGGTTACTGGTCCTCGCCGTCGCGCAGACGACGCCACACCGCGCCAAGGACATTGGAATAATCGTCCGTCCAGACGCGCTGGCCATCCGTGGGATCAGTGAGCGCCCATTTGTCTGACGACGCGAGCTTTCCCACATCCGCGGCATCCCGGGCGGAGATCACGACATTGGTCGCGAAGATGTACTCATTGTCGCGGCCCGAGTCCTCATTATAGACCCAGCTCTTGAGGTCATTTGCGTCGGCAATGCCGACCACGACGCTGGCCAGTTCGAGATGCCGGTTCGAGACGTGCATCACGACCGCCCCGTGCGGCGCGAGCTTGCCCTTGTAGATTTCCATGGCCTCCTCGGTGGCCAGATGAATCGGAATCGCATCCGAAGAATAGGCATCGACGATAATGAGATCATAGACGCCATCGGGCTCACGCGCGAACGTCAGGCGTGCGTCGCCGATCACCGGCTGCAAATCCGGTTCGCAATTCCTGATGTAGGTGAAATATTTCGGATCTTTCGCGGTATCGACCATCGACTGATCGATCTCGAAGAATTTCCAGTTCTCGCCGGGTTGAGACGCACAGGTCAGCGTCCCCGATCCGAGACCGATGACGGCAACGCGGATCGGGCCGCCCTTGCGTTCGCGGACTGCCGCGATGGCCTGCCCGATGCCGCCGTCCTTGTGATAGTAGGAAATCGGCTCGGGCCGTCCCGTGATCGGCGTGCCATCGTTGTTCAGTACCCGCTCCGCGCCGTGGATGGTGGTGCCGTGCATCAGCACATGATACTGCCCGTTCGGCGTGACGACGATTTTGTGCACGCCAAAGAAGCTGCGAACGGTCTCGACCCGCCCGTCGTCCGCCGGATAAATGCGGATCAGAGCCAACGCCAGCACAATCGTTGCGGCGACCTTCCAGCGGTTTGCACGCACCCCAACCGCCAGCAACGCGGCGGCCACCCCAACCGCGCCGATTACCCAGACCCGATGATCGTCGAGCCACGAGAGCAGTTTGCCGCCGGCATACGCAGGCGTCACAAGCGCCACAGCAATGACCGCGAAAAACGGCCAGTACCAGCGACTCCAGCGTGGCAGCAACTCATCGCGGGGCGGACGGCACAAGGCGGCCAGTGCGAGCAGGATCGGATATTCCGCGATCCACGAAAATGTAAACGGTGCAATCAACCCCGCGAACAGTCCTCCGATCATGCCGCCGAATGACAGCGCGACGTAGAAGCCGGTGAGATAATGCGACGCTGGCCGGGTGCGCGCCAGTTCGCCATGGCAGGCCATGGCGATCACAAAGAAGCAGAGCTGATGCCCGCCCAGCGTCAGCAACAGGTTCTGCTCGCCGCCGACCGCGAGCAGGATGACGACCCCGGCGATCGCGAGCGGTTGCAGCAGAAGCATCCATCGGTGCGGCAACAGCGGGCGCGACTGGAACACCAGCACCCACGTCAGCAGGTACAACGAGAGCGGCAGCACCCAGAGCAGAGGTGCGGCGGCGACATCGGTCGAGATGTGCGCCGTCACCGCGATCAGCAGACCTGAGGGCACGGCGGCCAGGAAAATCCAGCGCAGCCGCAACGCCCAATCCGGTGAGGGAGCGTTGACATCATCATCGGCCGTGACAACGGCAACCGGCGGCGATCGCAGCAACAGCACGCCGCAGCCAGCGATCAGCACGATCAGCAGCCCGTAACCGCCGGTCCAGACCAGATTCTGCGTCCGCAGCGTCAGCATCGGCTCCAGCAGCACCGGATACGACAGCAGCGCCAGAAAGCTGCCGATATTCGACGAGGCGTACAGGAAGTAAGGATCGGGACCATCGGGATGTCCGGTTCGCACGAACCACGCCTGCAGCAGCGGGTTGTTGGCCGCCAGCGCAAAGAACGGCAGCCCGATAGAGACCGCAAACAGCGCCAGCAGCCAGAATGCATAACCGCTCGATGGCGGTTCACCCCAACCGCCCGCAATCGACAGCGGCAAGGTCAGTAGCGCGACGACAAGCAGCGCCAGATGGATTGCGACCGGCACGATCCGGTTGCGCAGTTTCATCAGATAATGCGCATAGGCGTAGCCGCCGAGCAGCAGCGACTGGAAGAACACCATCGCCACCGACCACACCGCGGGCGAACCGCCGAGCCTTGGCAGCACCATTTTCGTGAACAGCGGCTGCACCGAGAACAACAACAGCGCGCTGGCGAAGATCGCGGCGGTATAGACGACGAGGACCAGCCTGTTGCGGGAACCGGAAGGCTGATCCGGAGCGGAAGACGGCATCGGCGAAGTCATGAAGGCTCCGGCAGGAGGCCGGCAGCGGCCGGCGGCAGGGACACGGCACAACGGCCGATCGAGGATTGAACAGCCTTGTGATTGGAACACAGGCGTGCGCCGCGAGCAACGCACGCGCGACGACAAGCCTGAAATCGACCCGCCCGGCCTTGTGCCGTTCATCGCCGTTTCCGATAAAAGGCGCCTGCGAAGCTGAACAGCAGCCGAACAGACCGGGCTATCAAGGGACTTAAAAGCGGATATGTCGGACACCGACGTTGTCATCATTGGCGCTGGCCACAACGGCCTCACCTGCGCGGCCTACCTCGCGATGGGCGGCCTGCGGGTCAAGGTGGTGGAGCGCCGCAACGTGGTCGGCGGCGCGGCTGTCACGGAAGAATTCCATCCCGGTTTCCGCAATTCGGTCGCGGCCTACACCGTCAGCCTGCTCAACCCGAAAGTGATTGCTGACTTGCGGCTGCACAGCCACGGCCTGACAATCGTCGAACGCCGCGCCCAGAATTTCTTGCCAGCTCCCGATGGCCGCTTCCTCTTCACCGGTGAAGGCCGCACCGAACAATCGGTAGCCGCTCTAAGTCCACGCGACGCCGACGCGATCGGCGGCTTCATGCGCGAGCTGGAGGACATCGCCGACGTGATCCGGCAATTCGTGCTGCGCGCACCGCCGAACCTCGTTGCAGGATTTGGCCTCAACGCCGCGCACGAAATCGTCAATGCGATCGGCACCGCTGGCATCCTGCGCGGCCTCACGATGGAGCAGCAACGCAGCCTGCTCGATCTGTTCACGCGCTCGGCAGGCGACATGCTCGACGACCGCTTCGACAACGATCTGGTCAAGGCGCTGTTCGGCTTCGACGCCATCGTCGGCAATTATGCCAGTCCCTACGCCGCGGGTTCGGCCTATGTGATGCTGCATCACGCCTTCGGCGAAGTGAACGGCAAGAAAGGGGTGTGGGGTCATGCGATCGGCGGCATGGGCGCGATCACTCAGGCCATGGCCGCGTCGGCGCGCGCGCATGGCGTCGAGATAGAAACCGATGCCGGCGTGCGCGAGATCATCGTCGAGCGCGACCGTGCGGCGGGCGTGGTCCTCGATGACGGGCGCATCCTTCGCGCGAAATATATCGCGGCAAGCGTCAATCCAAAACTGCTCTATACGCGGCTGCTATCGGCCGACGCACTGCCTGCAACGTTTCTCGAGCGCATCAAACACTGGCGCAACGGCTCCGGGACGTTCCGGATGAACGTGGCGCTATCCACCCTTCCCTCCTTCGCAGCACTGCCTGGCGCCGGCGACCATCTCAGCGCCGGCATCATCCTCGCGCCCAGTCTCGGCTACATGGACCGCGCCTGGCACGACGCGCGGCAATCCGGCTGGAGCCGCGAACCCGTGGTCGAGTTGCTGATTCCGTCGGTCATCGACGACTCGCTCAGCCCGCCCGGCCAGCATGTGGCGAGCCTGTTCTGCCAGCATGTCGCGCCGCAATTGCCGGACGGCGCATCCTGGGACGACCATCGCGACGAGGTCGCCGACCTCATGATCGCGACGGTTGATCGCTACGCGCCTGGCTTTGCCGCCAGCGTGATCGGCCGGCAGATTCTATCGCCGCTCGATCTCGAGCGCGAGTTCGGACTCTTGGGCGGCGACATCTTTCACGGCGCGTTAACGCTGAACCAGTTGTTCTCGGCCCGGCCGATGCTGGGTCACGCCGACTATCGCGGGCCGCTGAAAGGTCTCTACCATTGCGGGTCCGGCGCGCATCCCGGCGGCGGCGTCACCGGCGCGCCGGGCCATAATGCCGCGCGCACCATTCTGCGGGATCATCGGGCGCTGTTTGCGCGCGGCTAGGCGAACTCAGGCGATCAGCAGCACATAGACCGCCAGCACCGGCGTCAATCCGAGAGCAACGGCACAGATGCCGACCGCCCACATGATGTCCCGAGCGGCGATCCCGGATCTGCTACCGGACGGCTCGATCTCGATGCCCTGGACTTCCATGACGCCCCCGCATTCTGCTTGGGGACATCCCTACGCGCAGACATCTAAAAAGCCTGCCGCGATTTCGCTCGGATTTGAACGCAGGTCCTACCGGCGATTAACCCTGCCGGGCGCACCGCGACCGCATTAACCGTGATCGCGGGCGGAGTTCCCGGATTAACAAACGCTCAACACCCTCCATCACATTTTATCGAACGTGCTGGGGGAAGCGCCATGGTCGAGACGTCATATATTTTTCTGGTCGGTTGCGCGCTGGTGATGCTGTGCATCGCGGTGCTGGCAAGCCCGTCGCAACAGCGCCGAGAGATCCGGCCTTTGGATTGATCCCCACTCTGCTGCGCCGGCGACGCCGACGACCTGTGGATAAGCTGTGGGCTGACGGTTGATAAGCTGTGGATGCGTGGGGACGGATCCGGACTAGTGTCTCGGCCGGCCACCCGATAGGTATATCCGCATTCCTTCTTCACCTCTTCCGGACCCCATGACCGAGACCGTCACGCCAACGACCAGCCGCGCCACCTTCGCCATCGGCGACGAACGGATCGCGCGGCGGGTCACCGACCTTCTCACCGAGAGCCTCGAAGACGGCGAAGCCGCGGTCGCCGCGTTCGAGCGCAGCGACGGACGCTGGGACGTCACGGTGCATTTTGCCGAGCCACCCGACGAGGAACGGATCCGATCGCTGGTCGCGCTGGCCGCCGGCGACGACATCGCGCAAACCATCATTTTCGATAGCATAGCCGCAAAAGACTGGGTCAAGGCAAGCCTCGAAGGCCTGGTGCCGGTCGCCGCCGGACGCTTCATCGTCCACGGCCAGCATGATCGCGCGCACGTGCCGCCCAACAAGCTCGGCATCGAGATCGAAGCCGCTCTGGCGTTCGGCACCGGCCACCACGGCACCACGCGCGGCTGCCTGCTGCTGCTCGATCAGGTGCTGCGCAGCAAGATGCCGCGGCGGGTTCTCGATCTCGGCTCCGGCACCGGCGTTCTGGCGATCGGCGCGGCCAAGGCGCTGCGCCGGCATGTGCTGGCCAGCGACATCGACCCGGTTTCGGCGGACGTCGCGCAGGAGAACGCGCGCTTGAACGGCGTGGGAGAACTTGTCGAGTCGATCTGCGCGACCGGCTTTTCCGCGCCGCAATTTCGCGCGCGCGCGCCGTTCGATCTGGTGCTGGCGAATATCCTGGCCAACCCGCTGCGGCAGATGGCGCCCGCCATGGCGGCCCATCTTGCGCCGGACGCCGTGGTGATCCTGTCAGGATTGCTGCCGCATCAGACACGCAGCGTGATCGGCACCTATCGCACGCAGGGACTGGTGTTGATCCGGCACATCCGGGTTGACGGATGGTGCAGCCTTCTGATGCAGCATCGCGGCTGATGCCGGTTGCGGCTAGTCCTGCGCCGGATTCTGAAAAGCATCGTTGCGCGCGATCACGCCCCTGGTCTTCCGTTGAATCTTGCGTCGATCGCGAGCTTCGGAAAAACGGCTGAAGATCTGCGCGATGGCGCCGCGCGGCCGAGGCTCGGAGGCTTCGGAAACCGGACCCGGCGTCGCAGGCGGCGACATCTTCTCGGGCGAAATCTTCTCAAACGTAAAGACAGGCATGGCGTATCCCCTCAGCGTTGAGTTGAGACACTCCTTGAATTTCCCCGGAAAGCATTTTTGGCGGCAGGTTTTTGCCAGCAAATCATTCCTGCCGGTCTAACGCCACCCGGTATTTTGTAGCATAAGTTATGCCAGATTGAGGCGATACGCGTCGCGTTGCGACCCTCGCGCTCTGCTCCTAGGATACGAGAATCATGTTCGAAGCCCATTTCCAGACATTCGAAGAACCCGAGGGCGGCGTCGCGCTGACCGCCCG
This sequence comes from Pseudomonadota bacterium, assembly GCA_018240625.1. Classification (GTDB taxonomy): domain Bacteria; phylum Pseudomonadota; class Alphaproteobacteria; order Rhizobiales; family Xanthobacteraceae; genus Nitrobacter. The sequence goes on along the minus strand of JAFEFK010000941.1, from coordinate 8,891 downwards.
TCTCGCTGCGTTTCGCGAGGAGCTGGTACGGCGGAAACTGACCGGATTCGTGATTCCACGCGCCGACCAGCAGCAGAACGAATATGTCCCGCCCTCCGAGGAGCGGCTGGCGTGGCTCACCGGCTTCACCGGATCGGCCGGTCTCGCCGTCGTCCTTTCGAAGGAAGCCGCCGTATTTGTCGATGGCCGCTACACGTTGCAGGCAGCCAAACAGGTGGACACCGAAGCGTGGACCGTCGCATCGCTGATCGATCCGCTGCCGGAAACGTGGCTGGTGGAGCATCTCGCCACAGGCGACCGTCTTGGATTTGATCCATGGCTGCATACTTCTGCCGCCGCCGAACGTCTCGCCGCGGCCTGCGCGAAAGCAGGCGCGCAACTGATCGCGGTCGACAGCAATCCGGTCGATGCGATCTGGGTCGACCGACCAGCGCCGCCGCTCAGCGCGGTGACCGTGCATGGCCCGGATTTCGCGGGTGAAGCCGAAGCCGGCAAGCTCGACCGCATTCGCGCCGAGATGGCAAAGCTTGGCGCCGATGCGCTGGTCTTGTCGGATTCGCACGCGGTGGCGTGGACCTTCAACATTCGCGGCGCTGACGTTTCGCATACGCCGCTGCCGCTCTCCTACGCGCTGGTGCCCAGGGACGGCCGCCCCACGGTATTCATCGACCATCGAAAGCTCTCCAACGCGAGCCGCGATCACCTCGAACGCAACGCCGACGTCAGGGAGCCGGACGCGCTGACGCCGCTGCTCACCGACCTGGCCGCATCGGGCAAAGCCATCGCGCTGGATACGGCAACCGCCGCCGACGCGTTGACCCGCCTGATCGCCTCGGCAGGCGGCAAGGCGCTGCGCGGCAACGATCCCACAGCCCTGCTCAAGGCCGTCAAGAATTCGACCGAGATCGCAGGCGCCCGCACCGCGCATCAGCGCGACGCCGTGGCATTGGCGCGCTTCCTCGCCTTCATCGACCGCGAAGCGCCGAAGGGCACGCTGACCGAGATCGACGCCGTCGAGGCGTTGGAAACCTTTCGCCGCGAGACCGGCGCGCTGAAGGACGTCTCCTTCCCCACCATCGCCGGCACCGGACCGAACGGCGCGATCGTCCACTACCGCGTCACCCGCAAGAGCAACCGCCGCATCGTGCCCGGCGACCTCCTGCTGATCGATTCCGGCGCGCAATACGAAGACGGCACCACCGACGTCACCCGCACCATCGCGATCGGCAATCCGACCGAGGAGATGCGCGACCGCTTCACCCGCGTGCTGCGCGGCCATATCGCGATTGCACGCGCAATATTTCCCGACGGCACCACCGGCGCGCAGCTCGATACGCTGGCGCGGCAGTTTCTCTGGATGGCCGGCATCGACTTCGAACACGGCACCGGACACGGCGTCGGCAGTTATCTCTCCGTGCACGAGGGTCCGGCGCGGATTTCCAAGCTCGGCACCACGCCGCTCAAGCGCGGCATGATCCTGTCCAACGAGCCCGGCTACTACAAGCCTGATGCGTTCGGCATCCGCATCGAGAATCTCGAACTGGTCGTGCCCGCGGATATTCCGGGCGCCGAAAAGCCGATGAACGCCTTTGAAACCCTGACGCTGGCGCCGATCGACCGCCGCCTGATCGATCGCCGCATCAGCAAGAAGGAAGTGATGTGGCTCAACGACTATCACGCGCGCGTCCGCCGCGAAGTGCGCCCGCATCTCGACGAGGCCACAAAGGTGTGGCTGGACGCGGCGACGGAACCGCTGCCGCTCGAGGACCACGCGCCCGGCTAGCGAATAGCCGCATTCCGAAATTGCCGTATTGCGTGGGACGAATATCGCTACAGTCGCTCCAGACCACGGACGCGGACTGGAATCGAATTCAAGCTTATGCACGGGATCGCCGGCAACACATCGAAGATTTTCTTCGCGACAGCCGCCGAACCGCCTTCGCGCACGGTGCTGCTGTTGCTGGTGCTGATGACGGGGCTGGCGCCGGTCTCGCTCTACATGCTGGTTCCAGCGCTGCCCGTTCTTGCCACCGCGTTCGGACGCGACATCTCGATCGCGCAGATGACGGTGTCGCTCTACATGGTCGGCCTCGCCGTCTCGCAGATCCTGATGGGGCCGCTGTCCGACCGCTATGGCCGCCGTCCGATCCTGCTCGGCGGCATCGCGTTGATGGTCGTCGCCAGCGTCTGCTGCATTTTTGCCGAGAGCCTGCCGCAACTGATTGCCGCGCGATTCTTCCAGGCGCTCGGCGGCGCCGGCGGGATGGTGATCGCGCGCGCGATCATCCGGGATCTCTATCCGCGCGAGCGCGTCGGCGCCATGATCAGCCTCGTGGTCGCGGCGCTGATGATCGGTCAGTTGCTCAGTCCGCTCGCGGGCGGCCTGTTGCAAACCACGCTGGGCTGGCGCGCCATCTTCTATGCGAGCACGATTGGCGCGGTCCTGATCCTGATCGGCATTGCGCTCGCCCTTCCCGAGACACGCCGCCGTGCTGATCCCGCGACCGAGAGCGGCTTTGTTCGCGATGCGCGCACCCTGCTCGCGAGCCGCGCTTTCGTCGGCTACATGCTCTGCCAGGTGCTGGCGTCGTCGCTGATTTTCGTGTTCGCCGGCGCAGGCCCTTATGTGGTCGTCACTCAAATGGGCCGCTCGACCATCGAATACGGCGCATGGTTCGCAACATCGGGCGCAGCCTACCTGGTCGGCAATCTCTGCTGCGTGCGGTTCGCGCCGCATCACACCCTCGATCGCCTGATCTGGTTCGGCCTCGTCCTGCAAATCGCGGGCGCTGTCCTCAATGTCATCTGGGGATTTGCCGGACTGAACCAGGTGCCGTCCTGGCTGTTCATCACGCACATGCTGATCATGTTCGCCAACGCCTTCGTGATGTCGAATTCCGCCGCGGGCGCGCTCAGCGTCCGCCCCTCGGCAGCCGGCACGGCCTCCGGCGCAATGGGGTTTCTGCAAATGGGATTCGGCTCGCTGTGCTCGCAGTTCGGCGCATATCTCGGCGGCCATTTTGCAACGCCGCTGCCGCTCAACATCGCCTTGCTGGTGCTGTCGGCCGCCTGCGCGACGAGCATGATGTTTCTCGTTCCGCGCAACAACACCGTGGCGACGGAAGCGCTGATCGAACAGGCCGAGGAAGAGGAAACCGGGTTGCTGTGATCGCCAATTACGCAATACCGACGAACCACGCGTAGGATCACTGAGCCAACCGTCGTTCCGCGCGAAGGCGGGATCCATACGCCGTGTCCTCACCGACGAAGCCAGTTTCCGCGTTATCAAAGCGCCTGCACGGTCGGGGGCGCGCCCCGATAGCGGGAAACCAAAGTGCTTCTTGTCCCCCGTTCAGTTTCATCCAGCCCCACACGGTGGTCCACTAACACCTGCACGTGGCTTGGATCGCAACCATTTTGAATCAGCGCCTTAAGCACTGCTTGCGCTTCGATGGGCATCCGCAGAAAACCGCGGATAAACTCCAAAAGCCCCTCTTCCTGCGACCAGTAATAGGCTTCGAGCACGCGTGAAGGGCTTTGTTTGACAATTTCCGCAAGGGTGTCATCGAGGTTCGGATCCGACATCTTGCTCTCCGTGAATCACCTTCGATACGATTGCTGGTTCATTGCCGTCGGCCAATCCCGGAAAATTACGGGGTGATCAGTCCATCACGTAATGCCAATGCGACCGCATGGGTCCGATTCGCCGCGCCGAGCTTGCGCGTGGCAGATTTAAGATATTCCTCGACGGTCCTTTGACTAATTCGCAAAATCTCGCCGGTTTCCCAAGCCGACTTGCCCATCGCAGACCAGGTGAGCACCTCCTTTTCGCGATTCGACAGAGCGCGCGTTGTAGTTTCCATCTGCAGATGGGCCAACCGCTCGTAAGCATAGAGAATGATAATATGGAGGAACGCTATCGCTTCCATCTTGAAATTCGCACCCTGAAGCCACACCACGCCCCGTAGACCGGTATGACCGCCGACCGGTACCATCACAGCATTGTCGAAACCGGCCTCCCTCATGTCTTGAACCAATCGGGCTGCCTTGCGCTCGGGATCCGGCGCATCGACATATTTGAAGGGATAAAGAGTTGCCCGTGAGAATTTGATCGCCGCGTCGACGTGGAGAAAATTCTGATCCCCGTAGTGGTCGAGCCAGAACTTTGGAACGTTCTGCGACAGGACCACATCGGCAAGCTTGCTATCTGGCCGCGGATAACTCGCGAAGCAAAAATAATCGATTCCCCAAAGTCTAAGAATGCGCTGGAGCTCCGATCTAAGCTCCCTTTCAGTTTCGATGCCGGTTAGCCGATCGAGGAACTCCACAGCTTCTTGCAGAAACATCTGTATGCTCCATCCGAGCCTTCAGGAATCTGCGCCTGTTGACTAAACACCTGCTTCTCATATTGGTTGCAAATATTTAATGCACACTTCGTCACATGCGGCGATGCCGTTCCAACACTATCGGAAGCGCGCTGGGCGGGTGCCAGGAACATCACGATCATCAGCAGAGAGGTACGGCGAGTGCCAGAAACGCCAGCAAATAGGCCTGAAAAGCAATCTCACCCCTCGATCAGCTTCAGCCAGTCGTCTTCCGAAACGACCTTGACGCCGTGCTTCTCGGCGTCCTTCAGCTTCGATCCGGCGCCGGGACCGGCGACCACGAGATCGGTCTTCTTCGATACCGAACCCGCGACCTTGGCGCCGAGACGTTCGGCACCGGCCTTGGCTTCGTCTCGGGTGAATTTGGTCAGCGAGCCGGTGAACACCACGGTCTTGCCGGCGACGGCGGAATCCTTGCGCGGCTTTTCGACCTCCAGCACCTCGATCTCGCCGAGCAGGTCGTTCAGCGCCTTGACGTCGCGTTTTTCGGCAAAGAACTCCACCACCGCGTCGGCAACGATATCGCCGACGCCGCCGATGTTGGTGAGATCGGCATAGGCTTCCGATGGGTTGCCTTCGTCCGTCTGGCCGGCGGCGGCTTCCAGCATGGCCGTGCGAAACGCATCGAACGTGCCGTAGTGCCGCGCCAGCAGTTTTGCGTTGCCCTCGCCGACATGGCGGATGCCGAGCGCGAAAATCAGCCGGTTCAGTTCGATCCTGCGGCGCGCGTCGATCGCGGCGAACAGGTTGCGCACCGAAGTCTCGCCATAGCCTTCGCGATCCCTGAGCTTCTTCGCGGCGCGCGCATCGCGCTTTTCCAGCGTGAAGATGTCGACGGGATGCATGATCAGCCCCTCGTCGTAGAATTCCTGAATCTGCTTGTCGCCGAGACCGTCGATATCGAACGCGAGCCGCGAGACGAAATGCTTGAGACGTTCCACCGCCTGCGCCGGACAAATGAGTGCGCCGGTACAGCGGCGCACGACTTCACCGTTCTCGCGCACGGCGTGGCTGCCGCAGATCGGGCACGTCTCGGGAAATTTGTAGGGCTTCGCGCTCTTCGGGCGCTTGTCGAGGACGACGTTGACCACCTGCGGAATCACGTCGCCCGCGCGTTGCACGATCACGGTATCGCCGACGCGAAGATCGACACCGTCGCGGATCGGCTGGCCATCGTTGCCGATACCCTTGATGTAATCCTCGTTGTGCAGCGTGGCGTTCTGCACCACGACGCCACCGACCGTCACCGGCTCGAGCCGTGCCACCGGCGTCAGCGCGCCGGTGCGACCGACCTGGATGTCGATGCCGTTAAGCACCGTTATGGCCTGCTCGGCCGCGAACTTGTGCGCGATCGCCCAGCGCGGCGAGCGCGACACGAAGCCCAGGCGCTCCTGCCAGTCGAGCCGATCCACCTTGTAGACCACGCCGTCGATGTCATAGCCGAGCGAGGCGCGCTGCTCGCCGATCCTGCGATAGAAGGCCAGCACGTCGTCGACGCTGTTGCAGAGTGTGACGAGCGGATTGACGACAAAACCCGCCTTCTCCATCCACTGGAGCATGCCGTGCTGGGTCTCCGCCGGATACTCGCTCATCTCGCCCCAGGTGTAGGCAAAGAACTTGAGCGGGCGCGAGGCCGTGATCGCGACATCCTTCTGGCGCAACGAGCCCGCCGCCGAGTTGCGCGGATTGGCGAACACGGTGTCGTCGGCTTCGGCCTGCTTCTTGTTGAGCGCGAGAAAATCTTTTTTCAGCATGTAGACCTCGCCGCGCAGTTCGCAGGCAGCGGGGATCTTCCGGCCCTTCAGCGTGTGCGGCACGTCCTTGATGGTGCGGACGTTGGCGGTGACGTCCTCGCCGGTAAAACCATCGCCGCGCGTCGCTGCGCGCACCAGTTCGCCGTCCTCGTAGCGCAGCGACAGCGACAGGCCATCGATCTTCGGCTCGGCGACGATGGCGGGAAAGTCGTCTGACCCGAGTTTCAGGAAACGCCGGATGCGCTCGACGAACTCGGCCACCTCCTCGTCGCTGAAGGCGTTGCCGAGCGACAGCATCGGCACGGCGTGCTGCACTTTGGCAAAGCCGCGCGCGGGCGCCGCGCCGACGGTCTGCGTCGGGGAATTCGCGGTGACGAGATCGGGGAAGCGCGCCTCGATCGCCTCGAGCCGCTTGCGCAGCGCGTCGTACGCCGCATCGGACACGGTCGGCGCGTCCTTCTGATAATAGCGTGCGTTGTGTGCTTCGATCTCGAGCGCGAGGCGTTTGTGCTCGACCTTGGCCTGCGCCCTGGTGAGGGAGGTGATTGGGGGAGCAGCTTTGGAGTTCTTGGCCATATCGCAGACTATATGCTCGTCATTTCGGGGCGTTCCTGCAGCACGCTCTTAACCTCTCCCGCTTGCGGGGGAGGTCGACCGGCGCAGCCGGTCGGGTGGGGGCATTTGGCATAACACAGAGCCCCCTCCCACCCCTCCCCCGCAAGCGGGAGAGGGAGGGCGCCACCGCCCGCGCAGCGCATTGCGCAACACGAGAAGTCACCCCGCAGCCTTCAGCAGCCGGTCCGCGGCGGCGCGGGCTTCCGCGGTGATTTCGGCGCCCGCCAGCATGCGGGCGATTTCCTCGCGGCGATGATCTTTCGCCAGCGTCGCCACGCGGGTGGCAACGCGCTTGCCCCGGTCGAGCGCATCCTTGGAGATCAACAGATGCTGATCGGCGCGTGCGGCAACCTGCGGCGCATGCGTGACCGCCATCACCTGCACCTTGCAGGCCAAGCGCGCCAGCCGCGCGCCGATGGCGTCGGCCACCGCGCCGCCGACGCCGGTATCGATTTCGTCGAAAACGAGCGTCGGCGCCGAGCCCTTGTCGGAGAGCACCACCTTCAGCGCCAGCAGAAACCGCGACAGCTCGCCGCCGGACGCAACCTTCATCAGCGGCCCGGGCCGCGTGCCCGGATTGGTCTGCACCCAGAACTCGACGCGGTCGAAACCCTGCGGTCCCGGCGTTTCCGGATCGGAATCGATCTGCGTCATGAATTTCGCGCGCTCGAGTTTCAGCGGCGCCAGTTCGCCGTTGACCGCCTTGTTGAGCTTTTCGGCCGATTTGATGCGCGCAGCCGACAGCTTCTGCGCCGCCGCCACGTAGCGTTTGTCGGCCTCGGCAGCATCCTTGTCCAGCACCTTCAGGCGGTCCGCGCCGGCATCGATCAGCGCGACATCGGCGGCATACTTTGCCGCCAGCGCGGCCAATCCGTCGACCGGTGTGGAATACTTCCGTGACGCCGCGCGCAATGCGAACAGCCGCTCCTCGATGCGCTCCAGTTCGCCCGGGTCGAAATCAGCCGCGATCAGCGCCGCGGAGAGGTGCTGGTCCGCCTCCTCCAGCGCATTGATGGCGGCGTCGATGGCCTTGACCGCAGGCTCGACCAGTTGCGGCGAACTCGCGGCACGGCGTTCCAGCCGCCGCACCGCCGCCGCCAGCACCGTCACCGGCGAATGATTGCCGCTGACGGCCTCCTGCGCCTCGCGCAGGTCGCCGGCGATCTTCTCGCCCTGCATCATCGCGGTGCGGCGCTCGGCGAGCGAGGTCTCCTCGCCGTCCTTCGGCGCGAGCCGTTTCAGCTCATCCGAGGCGTGGCGCAGGTAGTCGGCCTCCCGCTCGGCGCGTTCCATGCCGGCGCGGTGATCGTCGAGCGCGGCGCGGGCGGCGCGGCGCGCGTCCCACAACACCTCGAGTGCGGCCACATCCTTCTCCAGCCCGGCAAAGGCATCGAGCAGGCGCCGGTGCGTCGAGGCATCGACCAGCGCGCGCTCGTCGTGCTGGCCGTGGATTTCCACCAGCGCCGCGCCCACGGCCTTGAGGGTCTGCACGCTGATCGCCTGATCGTTGATGAAGGCGCGGGTGCGGCCGTCCGCGAGCTGCACCCGGCGCAGGATCATCTCGCCCGAATCTTCAGAACCCGAACCGTCGATGTCGTTGGCGGCGAGGATCGCGGACGCCGGATGGCTTTTGGGAATATCGAAGGTGGCGGTCACCTGGCCCTGCTCCGCCCCGTGGCGCACCAGCCCGGCGTCGCCGCGGCCGCCCAGCGCCAGCGCAAATGCATCGAGCAGAATGGATTTTCCCGCGCCGGTCTCGCCGGTCAGCACTGCAAGCCCGGAGGCGAACTCGATATCGAGCCGCTCGATCAGGACGATGTCGCGGATCGAAAGGCGCGCAAGCATGAGAGGCCGGTTCCTGGCAGGAGATATCGTCGACGAGGTCGCTGGAAAGCGTTGCGCAAAGTCTAGCGAACTTCAGCCGGCGAAACCAGCCGAGCCCGTGGAGTTCGGGTTCGGGCGACCACTTCGCTCACGCGCGGCGGCCATGCAGCGGACTTCTGAACCGCGACGCTAGTGTCCCGAATCCGAAGTTCGCCTCATTATGCAGCACCCTCATAGCGAACTTCGGATTCGAAAGGACACTAGAAAATTACGATTCTAGTGTGGTTTAGGTTCAGAAGTTCGCTTGAAGAGT